>JAEZJB010000054.1 GCA_023415845.1 Chloroflexota bacterium
ACCACCAGGTCACGACCAGCCCCGAACACCAGGATCGGCGCATTGACGAGTGGCACCTGGTCATGAATCGACATCCGGTCGATCGCTGCCCAGTAATCCTCGGAGGTATCCGCCGTCAGGTCGCCAAGCTGGCGCGCGAGGAGCGGGCTGGCATGCGTGACCCATCTGGCTGGATCGAACGGCGGCGTCACCGCGACTATCGACATAATCCTGCGATCGTAAGCCGCACAGCGCACGGCGAGATTCCCCCCCAGGCTCACGCCGACGGCCGACACCTCGCTCAGGTCGATTGCCCGCACCTGTCGCAGTACGTCGAAGACGCCATCGAGCAGGTCGTTTTCGTCGTGGTCGGGATTGGGCACACTCGACGCCTCACCCCAGCCGGGCACGTCCATCGACAACACGGCCAACCCGGCCCGCAGGAATGACTCGGCCCACCCGAACGACTCCTCCTTTGAGGTGCTGGCACCATTCAGCAACACCACCAGGCCCACGCGATCGCGCACCCCACTCGGCATCTGGAGGTAGGCAGGCAGTTCGTAGGCCCGCCATGGAATCACGATTCGCTGCGCGTCGGGAAAGACATACGGCTGGGCCTGGGCAAAGAGCGAGGCCGCGGCCGCCCGACAGGTTCGGATGGTGCGTTCGTCCCCAAATCCGAACACCTGGGCGGCGTGATAGGAGAGCGCCGCCAGCCGACGCGCCTGAGCCGCCTCCAGCAGGTGCTTCGACGAGACCTGCCGCCGGTAGTCGCCCAGGAACCGCTGCGCAGTCTCCACCCAGGCCTCAGGCCACTGGTCGGTCGATCGGATACTCTGCAGCGTCGTCTCCAGCGCGTCGGCAGGGATCCCCATGGCGAGGAATCTCGTCCGCAGACCAGCTGGCAGGATGCGCGCCGACCGCAAGCGAAGCACAGCGCTCGCGTATCGCTCATCGAAGCGGCGGACCCAACGCCAGGCGTCGGGAGCATATCGCCAGGTCGGCAAGGTTACCCGCCCAGGGACCTCGGTCATGATTGCACGCCCTTGTGCTCATCCATCCGGTTCATACCTTCAGACCCCACCACAGTTCTCGCGCCTCGATCAGGGCGCGACGAAGTTCCTCCGCCTCACGATCAGTGTGTTGCGGCATCACGATTCGATCTATTCGAGAGGTAAAGCGCCGGAGGTAGGCCACCACCTCCTCGATCATCACCGCCGTCACCTCGCCGGCATCAAGCCGGCCCGCACCCAACCCCGCACCCAATGCGGGCAGCAGGAGCGACCGGATGCGCCGCCTGTCGGCTTCGACCAGAGACGCAGAGGTGGCTTCGCGCACGATATCGAGTCGAGTGGGAGCGCCAAGCGCATCCGCCACGACGGCATGGACAATGGTGGTGATTCCACGACCAGCTAGCTGTCCCGCGGACGTGGAAATAGCTCCACCGACGGTGAGCGGTGCCAGCGCCATTGCCTCCCGCTCGATCTCGCTGCCGCCCGCCAGCCGCACCTGACCGGCAAACCCGGCGCCCATCACGCCCCGCCGGTTCGCGGGTACGACGATGCCGTCGATGGCCTGTCGCAGAGGATCACCGGTGGCTGGCACAAGCAGGGTACGCCCGAAGCGCACGCCAATCGATTCATCGAGATGGGCCTGCACGTCACCTTCCGAATCACTACCATCGCGACGGTCAAATCTGCGCCGCACACGCCTGATCGAGTCTACTCCGTTCCGCAGCCGAACCGTCCACCCGGGTGGACGGTTCCGGGCTACGGCTGGACGACCCGCAACACTCCATTGGTCAGGTCCGAGAAGAAGATGCCGTCGTTCAGCCACGTCAGGCTACCGACCGCGAGGCCTTCCGGGTTTGGAATGGTCGTCACCAGGTTCCCGGCCAGGTCGTAGATCGCGATGCCGTCACCCGAGAGGATCGCGACCTGTGTGCCATCGGGTGAAAGATCGTAATCGAAGCCCGGATACGGAATCTGCGCCGTGGCGTCACCAGGGGCATCGAGCAGAGCCACGTAAATCGTGCCGCCGGTGCTGTACGCGATCAGCCCCTGATCCGGTTTCAGTCGAATCTGCTCGACAGCCTGTTGGGCCGGATTGCCAGTGATCTCGGTGACACCATCCTGGGTGATCAGCAACCAGTAGTTCAGCGTGGGAACCAGCAGGCCACCATTGCTCGGATAGGGCCGCACAATCGTGAACCAGTCCCATGGCCCATCGCCAAGGCTGATGTCCTCAATCGGCTGCCGAGACCCCGGATCGATCGAGACCGCCCGGAACTCCACGGAATCGTCGCCAAGCAGTCGCTCATACACCGCGAGATCGCCGACCCAGCCGATCGGTGTATCGGTCGTGAACTCGTCGCCCTTGCTGCCTGTCGATACGTCGGCGCATTCGCCGTTGGCATCGCAGGCGCCGACCGCCTGACCCAACTCCGCATCGATCCCGCGCAACACGATCCCGTTCTGCTCGAGCGACACGCGCCCAGGGTTCGTGCCGTAGATCAACTGGCCGTTCGCATCGAGTCCCAGCCGTGCTCCACTCGCACCGGGATCACCCGGCACGTCGGCGAGGTCCTGGACTTCCGGCGCGGTGCCGAGCGTCACACCAGCCGAGCCTACGCCGTTCTGACCGCCATCTTCGGGCTGCTCGACCACCTCGGCCGTGGCAGGAGAGGTATCCGACGGGAGTTCCGCTGACTCGGTGCCGTCCCCTTCGTCGCCCGGTGGCCCAATGATGGAATCCCCACCAGCCGGCTCGATCGTTGGCTGCGCCTCACCGTCGTCACCGGTCGCATCGGTCTGTCCCGACGGTTCGATCTGTGGCTCGGATTCTGTCTCCTCCGTGACCGCGGCACCGGTGCCGTCATCGAGCTCGGGCGTCACGTCTCCACCCACTGGTGTCTCACCTTCGCGGGGCACGATCATGCCCTGCGAGACAGTCGGCTCGGGCGTCGGTGACGGCTCAGGAGTGGGTTCCGGAGTCGGAGACGGCTCGACGGCGGGCTCAACTGTCGGCTCGGCAGTCGGTTCCACCGTTGGCTCCGAAGTTGGAGACGGCTCAACCGTCGGTTCAGAGGTAGGTTCAGCGGTGGCCTCTGGCGTCGCGGTCGGCTCACTCGTGGCGGTGGGCGCGACCGTTGCCGGTGCCTCCGTCTCCGCTGGCCGAGTTGTCGACTGGCCACTCGGACCGATTTCGGCAACCGGGCTGGTATCGTCAACACCTTCAGCACCGGCGGTCGGCTCGGATGCAGCCTCTTCCAGCGTAGGCTCGGTCCCAGTCTCGGTACCCACCGTCTCCGGCGTCTCTTCATCCGGCGTGGATTCCGTCTCGCCAATCAGCAGTCGCTGGTTCGCTTCGCTGCCTTCCTCGGTCGCGACATTCTCGGTCGAGACATCTGACGGCACGGTCTGAGCCGCCGCTCCCTGGCCCTCATCCGCCGGGGCCGTCTCCTGAGCAGGCTCCGTCTCCAGCGACACTTCGGTCGATTGCTCGTCTACGCCCTGCTGACCCGCAGCCTCCACCGTCGGCGCAGGCTCCTCGGCGTCTCTGCCGTCGGAGGAATCG
Organism: Chloroflexota bacterium; assembly: GCA_023415845.1. GTDB lineage: Bacteria > Chloroflexota > Chloroflexia > Thermomicrobiales > UBA6265 > JACCYX01. Next base: position 3,556 of record JAEZJB010000054.1, read on the forward strand.
TCCGCCGGCGCGGTTTCCGCACCCTGACCATCCTCCGTGACAGTTTGTTCTGCAGACGTCGTGACCGCCGGTTCATCGGTCGGCCGCGGTTGCTGGGCAAGATTGCCCTCGAATGTTGGCTCGGTCAGCGCGGGAATCACGTTGGGCTCGTCGTCATCCAGCAGCCGCATTACCCCAAACGCCCCGATGAACAGCACGATAACCGCCGCGGCGACCGCCGAAGCAATGGGCAGGGCATTCTGTGGCAGCCCACCGAACAGCGAGCCCAGCCCCGATCGCGGCGTGCTGACGTGCTCGAGCACCGCCCGCGTCACGGCTGGGCTGGGAGCCATACGCGGCATTCCCTGCAAACCGCGGGCAAGTTGGGTGGCGCTCAGGTTGAACGCACGGCAGGAATCGCACGTCGCAAGATGCGCATTGAGTTCGCGTTCTGCCACCGGATCGAGCGGACCATCCAGGCGGGCCGATACCAGGGCCTGCGCTTCGGCGTGGGAGAGTCTCATGCCAGATCCTCGTCACGAACGCCGTCCGGCGCGATTCCGTAGATCTGGGCGAATGCTTTCCGCGCCCGGAATAATCGCAATTTCGCGGCATTCTCGGTCACATCGAGGGCCTGGGCGGTTTCGGCCAGCGACAGGCCCTGATAGTGCCGGAGCAACAGCGCGGTTGCATAGTGCTGTGGCAACTTCGAAAGTGCCTCGTTGATGTCCATCTTCCTCGTGACTGATTTCTCGATGTGCTCATCCGGCGTCTCCCGATCCGAGAGGAAGGGGAGCCACTTGATGATCTTGCCGCGTCGCAGGTGACTGATCGCCGTGTTCGTGGCGATGCGATACAGCCAGGCCTTGAACGCAAGGTCCGGCTTCGTGCGAGGAAGGGCGTTGTAAGCCTTGATGAAGGTGTCCTGCGTCAGGTCTTCCGCGAGGGCGCGGTCGTTCACCATCCGATGCAGGTAATTGAGGATTGGGGCGTGGTACCGCTCGAACAGCTGCGCGAACGCAGCCTGATCGCCCGCTCGAGCTCGTTCGACGAGTCCGTTTTCGTCGACCGACACACGTCTCTCCAGAGTGATGATATGGAACCCTGTCTGGGCCCAGGTGAGTGTCGCAGCCATCCAGTCAACGAATCCTTCCTTCCCCAGCCCTCATAACGAGCCGGGGAGGGGAGTGGTTTCGCTGCTGGAACGTCAGGTTTCCGGGCCCGTTGACCGCTGGAATCGCCTGGCTCCGCCAAGGGTAGCACGCAGGTTCACGTTGGGAAGATCCAGGCCGCTGCAGAGCGGTTTGGCTCCACGTGCTCCCGGAGCTTCCACCCGCCATAACGTTTCACGTGAAACAGTCACGACCGCTTCGTAGACCGCCGCTCGACCAGGTCGGATGCCGCCTCCCGCAACTGTTCAAGCGTCCGCCGTTCGTCCGGATGGTCGGCATGGAACCTTGCCAGTGCTCGCTGTGCGGGTGGGTAGGTTTCGAACAGCGCCGCGTTGATCACTCCACCGATCAGGGTCACCATCGCCACGATGAACAGCCAGAGCATCAGCGCCAGCACCGCTCCCAACGCGCCATAGGCGGAATAGCCCGACGAGAATCGGAAGTACTCGCCAAAGGCCCAGGTCGCGACAATGATTCCGAAGATGGTGAACACCGCCCCCGGCAGGTACCAGCGAAACGGCCCCTTGAAAGTTGGACCAAACCGATGCAGCACGAGCACCATGAACACCAGGATCGCCAGCGTCGCCGGTGCCTGGAGTCGCTCGACGAGGTCGTTCCACAACTTCGGTATCCCGAGTTGGGCTGCCACCTCCTCGCCGATCCTTGTTCCCAGCAACTGGACGACGCTGATGACCACCACGCTGATCACCAGGCCGAGGGTTAGCAGCAGGGCTACCGCGTTGTGGGCAAAAAAGGGCCGGACTTCACGGATGCCATACGTCGCATTCAGGCCACGAATCGTCGACGCTACAGCATTCCTGGCCGCCCACAGGGCAAGCACGCCGCCAAACGACAGCAGGATGTTGGAATCGGTTTCAAGGACACTTCGTACGGGATCCTCAATGAATGCCGCAACTTCCGAGGGGACATGCTTCGAAATCCAGTCCAGCACCGGCTCGGCGGGACTCTCCAGGTCACGGTTCAGTGAATGTGCGAACAGACTGACACTCGCTGTCAGGAAGATGAGCAAGGGGGCCAGCGAAAAGAGCAGGTTGTAGGCAACCTGCTGGGCCAACCCAATAACATACTGTTCCTGGAAGCGGTCAATCGCAGCCAACAAAAACCGCCCAGCCACATATCGACCCGCAATCGATCGGGCACGCTCAATGGCGTTCTTGATCACAGAATGTCCTTCAATATCCGCTGCATCCCGAGAATCCACCTGGACAATACGTGATGTTCATCACACTCGATATACCTACCAATACACTGCGGATTGAGGTCGATCCTCCGCTCGATGAAGAGGGGGCCTGTGCAGCGATTCTGGACCTCGCCACTCGTGGGCGGCTCCTTGGCCTGGAGATTGGCGACCGCTACCTCGAACTCGACACCCGTCGCTCGGGCGATGACCAGTTGACCCGGTCGGTTCCGGTCACCGTGACCGTCACCAGAGCTGGTCGCATTATCGAGCTCTCGCGCTCGGGTCCGGAATGGGAAATCGCCTTCCCCAGCGGCAACCGCTGCTGGCGGCCGGTTGCGGGTGATGACAACTCACTGCGTTGTGAAGTCGTTATCCCCGGCGCTCCGCGCGATTGACCCTCGGCGCCGCCCTTCGTGCTCGCGGCACATTTCGCAGTGGACCCGACGTCCCCAGAAGGTCGCGAACCACTCCGTGTGCGCGGACCAAGTCGCGCTCCTTCACCATCAGATCCTGCTCGAAACTCGAGGCAGATGCCCAGGCGCCGACTCCCGGCCCGCCGGAGCGCATGAATACCGGAATGTCCAGAGCCCGAAGCGTATTGGCCCAGAGATGCGCCTCCGGCTCGTTGGGAGCCGTGACCAGCCAGGTGATCGCGTCCGAATCCCCATATTGCGAGGCGCTGAATGGCTCGTCCTGCAATGTCCGCCCGCAGACCGGACAGCGATCTTCCCAATCGTCGTAGGTTCCGTCGCCGACTGGACAGTGGAGTACCATGGTGCCGCCTCATTTCACATCTGGAGCCTGCATCTGGCGGGCAGTGTACCAGTCCACCCGGGTGGACTCCTGTTATGCGATGCGGATCCACCTTCCACGTGAGGCATCGATTCCAGCCAGAACAGCTCGTCATAATACCTCACCTCGACATGTTTGCTCTGTACTCGTGACGCCCCCTTGCGGGCAGGTGCCGCCTCGTCGATGCGTGTAATCCGGGTCGCAAATGGGTATCATGATTCCGAAACGGCGCGACAATACGCCGCGTCATCGTCTGTCCCGGGGGGGACATACAACTGGGGCGTTGCGCCTCAAGGAGTTGCTGAATGGTTTCCAAACCAGCACGCGCTCGTGGCCGAATGGTCACTTCGCTGCTCCTCGGAGTCTTGATGGCCATGATGGCGGTAATGCCGTTTGGTACGGCCACTGCCCAGGATGCCACTCCGGAGGCGGAACCTGTTGCGAGTGCGCTCGCCGGGTTGGGTCTGCCGGAAATCGTCGTCACGGCCTCTGATGCGACCTACGCCATCGCCTTCGCCCCGCCCCTCACTGAGGGCTGGCACCTGCTCACCCTGACCAATGCCAGCGGTGCAGCCGCGTCGGTCAATTTCGCTCAGGTTCCGGCCGAGCAGTCGGTTGGCGATCTTTCCTCCGCCATCTTCGCCGCCTTCCAGGGTGAGGGTGGAGAGCTTCCTGAATGGTGGAGCAGTGCGGTCTTCGCCGGTGGCGCCTGGGCAGGTGCCGGTGAAACCACCCAGACCGCGATTTACCTGACACCGGGCACCTGGGCTGCCTTTAGCACCAATGTCATGTCGGCCCAGCCGGTCCAGACCGTCAAGGTCGCCACGCCGGAAGAACTTGTGTCTCAGTACGGCATCGAGCCGGAAGCTTCCCCGGTCGCTGACGCCGCCACGCCGGTCGCCGAAGGTCTTCCGTCGGATGGTTCGGTGACGATCGAAGACGGTGCCTACAGCATCTCCGGCACGCCGGCCGCTGGCCCGCAGGTCTGGGAAGTCGTCAACAACAGCTCGCAGGTCTCTGAATTCGTGCTCGTCGGTGTCGACTATGACATCCCGGCTGAAGAAGCCGTGCTGTGGGCCGAGACGTTCGCCGCTGGCAACATCGGCAACGCCTGGATCGTCAACGGCTCTGGCCTGATCTCCCCGGGTGGCACGGCCTATGTGGCTGTCGACCTGGCTCCGGGCACCTACGTGCTCTTCAGCGCCGCTCCGGATGCCGCTGGTGGCATTCAGTCCAGCAACGGCCTGAACGTGGTGTTCACTGTCGAAGGCTAGCCTTCACTCGATCCATCTTCGGATGATCGGTCACGACCCCGACTCGAATGAGCCGGGGTCGTGGTGTGTCCGCCGCGTGGCAGGCATGCCCGAGGAGATCCCGCAAACCGCAGCGACTGCGGTACACTCTGGGAAACTACGCCAGTTGGCGGGTGGGGTGGTATCAAATCCAGCCGATGGCTGATCGAGATGAAAAACGCAGGGCGATTGTCCGCCCGGAGTGGGAGTTCACATGGCTGAGGCAAGTCGTATCCTGACCGCGCTCGGACTCGTCGTCGCATCGGTCGGGTTGACCTTCTACGGGATCGCGACCGCCTTCTACGAGACGGCGGAAGGGCAACGCGACCTCGGCATCATCATGATGATCGTCGGTGTGGTGGCCGCAGCCATCGGCGTGGTCATGAGCCGCCAGATTCCGGAACAGGACTAACCGTCCACTCACACCCTCGGAGCAAAAAAGGAACGCCGTTCGCATCAAACTGCGAACGGCGTTTTGGCATCTCGGGAATTACCGCACCTGGTGGCGCCAGACTCATCACACCATTCCCGAGCTAATCAGGAGCGATCGCTCGTGGGCCAGGACGATCGAGCCAGGATGACATCCGACGTCCGGTGCCAACGCTCCCGCACATTCCCGACCAGGTACAGCGACCCGGTCACCAGCACGGCACTGCCCGGCAGATCGGTAGCCAGTTCGAGTGCCCGCTCAATGGCAGTGACCGGATCTGGCTCCAGCACCACCTCGCCATGGAATCCGGCCTGTTGCGCGACGGCCGCCATTCCGGCGGGGTCGCGTGAGTCCTTCGCCAGCACCTGCGGAGCAGTCGCGATCAGCACGTCGATCTCGCCGACCACACTCGCCAGCATCTCGCGTGCCTGTTTCGTTTCCAGCACGCCCAGCACCCCGATCCGGCGGCCCTCACCACTCACTGGCAGAAGGTTCGGCACATCTTGCGCCAGCGCCTCAACCTTCTCGGCGTTGTGTGCGCCATCGAGCAGCACCGGCACCCGATCGTCAATCAGCTCCATCCGACCAGGAATCCGCGCTGCCTGCAGCCCTCGTGCCACCGCCTCATCCGAGATGAAATAGCCCTGCTCGCGCAAGGCCTGAATGGTTGCCAACGATACGGCACCATTCCGGGCCTGGAACTCCCCTCGCAAAGCGGTGTGGTGCTCCAGCCCGGTGGTGCCGTCGATCCACGTCGTCCCTTGGCGATCGGTGCGCACGTCGCGCACGGACTCGCCAGGAGACACAATCACGAGTGGCGCGCCGACCTCGGCCGCCCCGGCCTTGACCACCGCGAGGGCTGCCGCATCGGTCACGCCAGTCACGGCCGGTATCCCCGGCTTGATGATACCTGCCTTGTGCCACGCGATGTCCGGAATGGTGCTTCCCAGGGTGGCGGTGTGATCGATGCCCACCGATGTGATCACCGACACCACCGGCGTGACGATGTTCGTCAGGTCGAACCTTCCACCGGCCCCCACTTCCAGCACGGCCACGTCGGCGCCCGTTTCCCGGAAATAGAGCAGGGTAAGCGCGACCCAGGCCTCGCCATAGGTCAGCGAATCCTCACCGTCGGCCAGCCAGGCATCGTGAACCCCCAGCAGCTGGTCGACGAGGTCCACATACATCCCGGGCGAGATCAGCTCACCGTTGCTCTGGAGTTTTTCCGACGGCGACTGCAGGTAGGGAGAGGTGTGCAGGCCAGTGGTGAGCCCGGCAGCAGTCAGCATCGCCGCGATCATGGTGCTGGTGGAACCCTTGCCCGAGGTGCCACCAACATGAACAATCGGATAGCTCTGCTGCGGATTTCCGAGCCGGTCAAGGAAACGTACCAGGCGTCCCATCCGCGTCGTTGCCCGCCGCGTCACCGCTTCGCGCGACGAATCGGTTGGGGTAGGCGTCGCCTCGATCAGGCCATCGAGGCGTGCGGTCGCCTCACGAAATCGCACCAGCAACGTGTCTTCGCCCATGCATCACCGTCTACGAGATCGGGCACCGTTTCGGGGTACCATAGTCCCGACACAACGAACCGGAATGACGTCATAGCGACATTCCGGCTTTCAGATACGAACATTGTACGGCGTCCATCGCCACAGACTGGTATCCGGGAAGGTCCATGCTCAACATTCTTCTCACCGTCGTCCTCCCGGTCATCATTCTGACCCAGTTCAGCAGCGATGATCGGCTCGGGCCAGACCGCGCGCTCGCCCTGGCGCTGGCGATTCCGGTCGCATACGCCCTGTGGGAACTCATCCGGATTCGCAAGGTCAGTTGGCAGCCGATTCTCGGCATTGTTGGTGTGCTGATGACCGGTGGGTTTCGGTTACTCGAACTTCCGCCGAAATGGTTCGCCGTCAAGGAGGCCATCGTTCCGGCTGCCTTCGCCCTTGCCATCCTCATCTCCGCCTGGATCGGCAAACCTCTCGCCCGAGTGTTCCTCAATGCCTTCCTGGACAAGGACCGGATCGAGACAGCCCTCCGCGAACTAGGCACCGAAGACGAGTACGAGCAACGCACGGCGATTGCGACCTATCTGCTGGCCGGGGCATTCACCCTCTCGGCAGTGCTCAATTTCGTCCTGGCCAGAATGGTCGTCACGGCCGACCCGGGGACAGATGCCTTCAACGATCAGCTCGGCCGGATGACGGCGCTAAGCTATCCCGTTATCACCCTGCCGGTCATGATCGTGCTGATGGTCACCATCTTCTACATCTTCAACACCGTCGGCAAGATGACCGGGCTGGAGATCGATGAGATGGTCAAGCAGGACCCCAAAAAGCAGAAGAAGGCTGAGGCGGGGGAGGCCCAGTAAGTTGCCAACATGCATGACATGGTGAGTTCCCGCCCGTGATCACACTCGCGGTTAGAGGAACCGACCAATCACATCATTGGCCAGCAATAGCCCCCGATGTGTAAGCCGGACACCCGCGCCTGACTCCTCCAGCAAGCCCATCGCACTGAGCTCGTGAATCACCGAGCCGTACACCTCGTCGAGGTCCACACCGTGCCGGTGGAAGAACGCGTCGGCCTGCACTCCATCATCCAGCAGGCGCAGGCCCAGCAGCATCGTTTCCGCCCTGCTCGTGCTCGCGTCGATGATCTCGAGGTTGGACGCTGCTGATTCTCCGCTTTCGACGGCGCTACACCAGCGTTCCGGCAGCAGGTGGTTCAGAAATCGTTCGTTCCCCACCGTGCCGTAGGCGCCCGCCCCAATCCCAAGGTAGTCGCCGTGCTGCCAGTAGATCGCATTGTGGCGCGAATACCCTTCCGCCTGGCGAGACCAGTTGGCCACCTCGTAGTGATGCCACCGCGCTCCGGCGAGCATCTCGATCGCGAGTTCATACATGTCAGCGGTGGTGTCATCGTCCGGCATGTGCAGAATGCCGCGCGCCGCCGCGTCCGCGAATGGTGTGCCCGGCTCCACGATCAGGCTGTAAAGCGAAAGGTGGGACGGGGGTTCGGGCAATGCGAGCACCGTCTCCAGGTCCTGCCTCCACTGATCGAGCGACTGTCCTGGCCAGCCAAAGATGAAGTCCAGCGAAACGTTTTCGAATCCGGCTTCGTGCGCAGCATCGAGTGATGCCAGCACATCCTTGGCCTCATGTTGGCGGCCCAACGTGCGCACGCCCCGCCGGTCGAACGTTTGCGCACCAATCGAGAGCCGATTGACTCCTGAGCGCCGGTAGGCCGCCAGTCGCAGCGCATCGAGTCCGTTGGGATTGCACTCCATCGAGATCTCGGCGTCTGGCAACAGCCGAAATGCACGTCGGCATGCCTCTATCACCATCTCGACCTGGGTACCGTCAAGGAGCGATGGTGTGCCACCCCCGATGAATACGGCTGCAACCGGTCGGCCATCAACCTGCTGACCCTGCCGGTCAATGTCATGCACGAGGCACTCGACATACCGCGGAATCAGCGATTCCTTCCCGGCATAGGTGGTGAAATCGCAATACGGGCAGATATGACCGCAAAACGGAATATGGATATAGACACCAAGTGCCGAATTGAGAGCAAGGGGGGCGATGATCACGATACTACCAGCCTCGCCTGCGCCGCCGTACCCAGTCCACAACCCACCACAGGAACCCACCGACCATGATGAGCGTCGTCAGGACCAGGAAGACAACCGCCACATACGCAATAACTTCGATCAACGAGTCCACCCCTCGAACGTCTTCGAACCTCTCACCATGCTAACCCGAAGGCAGCCCCAGAAACCGGGCGCAATTCCCGAACGGTGCCTTTGGCACTTGTCCTGGCGCCCATGGGAACCTGAAACGACCCCGCTGACGTCACGATGACGTACGAATTTTCCGTAGGTTGGCGGGATTTGACGCGCTCGATGCGTACGAATAGCACGGGCCAAAGTGCCTCCTGCGCACCTGGTGAGGCGCGCAGGGAAACAGACGGCGTGCGAGTCTGACGTCTTCTGCACCAGGTGTCCGCGGGAACTCGCGAAAACTCCTCCTCAAAAAGCCCATGGAAACAGGAAACATCGAGTTCGTGAGTTTTTGAGTTTTTGCAGATTGATTCTCCGACGCCGTTGCGCCTCGACCCGCTTGCCACCGGCTCGCACCAGTGCCATCCTGCCGCAAGCTATCGCCATCACCACACTGGAGACCCAATGACAGCGTCCTTCCCGTCTCGCTACATCGTCGTCCTAGGCCAGCGCGCCTCCTGGCCCGAAATGCTTGCCCGCACCCGAACCATCGAGAACCTGGGCTTCGATGGCATGTATCTGGTCGACCACTTCTTCGGTCGCATTGATCTCGACGAACCCACCCACGAAGCGTGGACCATGCTCGGGGCACTCGCCCCTTTCACGCAGGCCATGCGTCTGGGCGTGCTGGTCTGTGGGAACACCTATCGCAATCCGGCCTTCCTCCTGAAACAGGCAGTCACCGTCGATCACATTTCGAATGGCCGCGTGGACCTCGGCGTCGGAGCCGGCTGGCTCGAACGGGAGCATGAAGCCTACGGCTTCCCACTTCCTCCACCGCGCGAGCGAGTCGACCGGTTCGCCGAGTCCCTCGCCATCTGGGAATCGCTGCAGGAGAACGAGCGCACCACCTGGGACGGCCAGTTCTACCAGCTTCTCGACGCTCCCTTCGAGCCCAAGCCAGTTCAGCAGCCTCGCCTGCCCCTCCTGATCGGATCTTCCGGCGCCAGGATGCTCCGCCTCGTTGCTCGTCACGCCGATATCTGGAACATGATCGGCACGCCGGAAGAGGGTGCCGCCGGCAATCTCCGCCTTGACGCGATCTGTGCCGAAGTCGGGCGCGACCCGTCCACCATTCGCCGATCGATCAGTCCGTCGATCAACCTCCTGGCATCACCAGATGCCTTTGCTGAAGGCGTCGCGGCCTACCACGAGGCGGGGTTCACGGACATCACCTTTCCCTGGCCCCGGGTCGACGAGGAGATCCCCATTCTTCACGAAGTCTCCCGCTCGGTGCTGCCTGCGCTTCGGAAGCAGCCGCCACCGACCAGCCAGCCACCTCACCGCGACCTCCGGCCGGTTCACACCGCGACCGACGCGGAGGCGGCGCAGCTGCTGGCGAGCCTCAACACCAACGAACTGGCGATCATCAGGCTGCTCGCGAGCCAGGCCGGCCAGACCGTCGCACACAGCACTGTCATGAACCAGCTCCAGCTGGCGCAGCACGCCGACGTCACCCGCCTGGCAATGGGCATCGCCGAAGGCTTTACCAATCTTGGTTTTGCCCGGCCCTGGCGAGAACTCCAACTGGGGTATCAGATGCCGCCTGAGGTCGCCGCGGCGCTCAAACTCTGACCGCCTCCAGTCCATTCTCGGAATCAGGTTCGGCGAGGGCTGGCACCGACACGTCAGCCCCGCGGACCGCGGAAAACGTCCGCCGGTTCGCGAACAAACCAATCGCGGAGGCCGCCGCGATCGCAAAGAAGGCACCCCACGTCACCGATTGCAGATCGTGGGCCTGGCCAAAGTCGTAGATCACACCACCGAGCAGGTTGCCAAACCCTCCCCCAATCGCCAGCGCGAGCATCGCCACGCCGAAGTAGGTGCCGCGCTGGGCAGGATCGGAAAGGTTGGCCGTCACGGTCTCCTGACCGGGCCGCGCGAGGACCATCCCGACGGAAAAGATCGCGGCCGCGAGCAGAATGCCAAATGTATTCGATGCGAATGCGACGGCACCCAGCCCGCTGCCCAGCACCAGCGTTCCCACCCACAGGAGGTCGATTGGTTTCCACCACCGCTCGAGGAAGCGCGGCAGGGTGAACCCCAGCCCGATGATCACCACCGTGTTCACCAGGTAGAGCCACGACACCGCTCTGTCTGTCCCGGTGATGTCGGTCGCGGCCAGCGTGATCGTCAACTGAAACTGCGTCCAGGCAAACCAGAATCCGGTTAACAGGGCCACGAACCGCATGAACGTCCGGTCACGAAAGACCTCCCGCACTCCAGGATTGGTTCCGGCCTGCGGGATCGATACGGAGAATCGCGGCAACGCCACCGCAATAATCGCGGCCATCGCCACATAACCACCGGCGGCCACCAGGCAGACAAGGCGGAAGTCATGTTGAATCAGCAGCGCTCCCAGTTGGGTCCCGGCCACCATTCCGACCCCTCCCACCACACCAAGCAGGGAGTAGGTCCGTTGCCGGTCCTCAGGCAGCACGATCGCGGCCAGCGCCGCCGCGTTCGGCGACTCGAACAGGGCGCCGCCCAATCCGGCCAGCACCATGGCCATGGCCAGCATCGGCAGCGTCTCGGCATAGGCAAGAAAGGCGAATCCGACCCCTCTCACCATCAACCCCACCACGATCAGCGGCTTGGGTCCGATCCTGTCGGCCAGCATCCCGAACCCTATCGCCGTGCCCTGCTGGCCAAACTGCCGAATTGCCAGCATCAACCCAACGGATCCTGCCGCCCAGCCAAGGCCGTCAACGTAGTGAACGGCAATCAGTGGCACGACCAGCAGGAAACCGGCCCAGGAGAAGAACGTATTGACGAAAAGGGTGATCAGTCCTCGCTTGCGTTGGGCCGAGGTAAGTGGTGCCGAGCCGCTGATGCCCGCCATAATGAATGCTTGCTTTCAGTCGTGGGAGCATCGAGGGAAGCTCCTGGTGTCCCGAGGTTTGCCGTGCTCATCATCGCCGATCTGCGTCCACTTCGCCTGGCGCAACCAGGTCCTTCCCTGGACGTAGCATGAGCTGGCCGCTCGATCCGTGGACACTCTTTGAAGTCATCGACGTCTTCGGCGTCTTCGTCGGAGCGTTCACCGGAACCCTCGTCGCCTACCGGCTCCGATACGACATCACCGGCATGTGGACCCTTGCCCTGGTGGCCGGGCTTGGCGGAGGTCTGATCCGTGATCTCTGCCTCCAGGTCGGGCCACCACTGGCGCTGACTCAACCCGCCTACTTGCCCACGGTTGCGCTGGCGACCGTGGCAGGGGCGCTCTATGGCGGCAAGGTCGACCAGACCTGGAAATCGATCGTCTTCGTCGATTCCGTCGCGCTGATTACCTTCGCCGTCGCCGGATCACTCCGCACCCTCCAGTACGACTACGGCATCTGGGCGACGGCGCTGCTGGGCGTCATCACCGCCGTCGGGGGCGGCGTCATCCGCGACGTGCTGACCGGCGAAACCCCGATGATCTTTCGCCGCGCCGAGCTGTACGCATTGGCGGCCCTGGGTGCAGCCCTTGCGATGATCATTTTGGACCTGATGGACCAGCCCCGGGGGATCATCGCGCTCGGCGGCTACGCGGTCGGACTCTTCCTTCGCTTCGGCTCACTGCGCTGGGGCTGGATGTCATGGCAGCCCCACCTCCCCGACGAGCGTTCTCCCTGATCCGGCTTCTCTGGAGGTTAGGGAAGCGGCTGGGCCAGGGGCTCGATCGCAGCCAGTTCGTCGGCCGTCAATGGCGCGAAGGAAACTGCCCGCACATTGGCTTCCAGCTGATGCACGCTCGACGCTCCGATCAGGGCCGAGGTGACCTGCGGCAATCGCAGAATCCACTGCAGGGCGAGTTGGGCCAGCGTCTGACCACGTCCGGCGGCGATCTTGTTCAGCGCCCTGACGCGTTCAAGGTACTCATCGGAAATGCGATCCGACCGCAACGAACCCTCACGCGCGGCCCGCGAATCGCCCGGCACACCATTCAGGTAACGATCGGTCAGCAGGCCCTGTGCCAGCGGAACGAACGCGATGGCCCCGACGCCATGCTCATCCAGCACGTCGACAAGTCCATCCTCGATCGTGCGGTTGAACATGTTGTAGGCGGGCTGATGAATCAGCAGGTGGATGCCATGAGTCGCCAGCGCAGCGACCATTTCTTCCGTGCGCTCCGGCGGATAGCTCGAGATTCCGACATAGAGGGCCTTGCCACTCGTCACTGCCGAGGCGAGGGCACCAGCGGTCTCTTCGATCGGCGTCTCGGGGTCGGGTCGATGGTGGTAGAAGATGTCGACGTAATCCAGCCCCATACGCTGGAGGCTCTGGTCGAGTGATGAAAGGAGATACTTGCGCGATCCCCAGTTTCCGTACGGACCGGGCCACATGTCGAAGCCGGCCTTGGTGGAGATAACAAGCTCGTCGCGATAGGGTCGGAAGTCGGCTGCCATATGCCGCCCGAAGTTCTCCTCGGCGGAACCATACGGCGGGCCGTAGTTGTTGGCGAGATCGAAGTGGGTCACCCCAAGGTCGAATGCCCGGCGGAGGATATCGCGCTGTACTTCCAGCGATCTGCCATCGCCGAAGTTCTGCCAGAGCCCCAGCGAGATCTCGGGCAAAAGGAGTCCACTTCGTCCGGTTCTGCGATACGGCATCGTCTCGTATCGGTTTGCCGCTGCCTGATATGCCATGGTTAGATCCTTTTCATTGACCCGCGACCGTTCGGCAGAACACCGCTGCAGTCTAGAGATTCCTGATGGCCTCCGAGCGGAAGCTCATCCAAAGCGCGACGACAAGGGCGATCGAGGCACTGGCTGCCACCGCGAACTGCGTGGAAACCAGGTCCGCGACGACACCCACCGGCAAGGCCGCCACTGGCAGCAGTCCGAATCCTAACGAATAGGCACCCAGCACCCGCCCTCTGATGTCATCGCCAATCCGCATCTGAACCAGCGCCATGTTGGTGCTGAGCATGATCGCGGCAACCAGCCCTTCCACGAAGAGGAGGAAGAAGGTCAGAAACACGTTCGTCGACATCGCGATTCCGATCACCGCCACTGAAACCACGATGAGCATGTACGGCTGTCGCCGGGCGGTGTCCGAGCCCATTTTCCTTTGGGCCACGAACAGCGCCCCCAGAACCGATCCAATCCCGGAGATGGCCATCATGTAGCCGAGACCGCTCGCACCGATGTCGAGGATATCCCTGGCAAAGACATTCAGGAATTGAACGAACGGCAGGATGAGGATCGGTGTCACGAAGCCGAGTGCGAACAACGCACGAAGGTCCGGACGTTCCCACACAACCTGGAAACCGCTCAGCACCCGGGCGAATCCCTTCGGTCCTC
>JAEZJB010000367.1 GCA_023415845.1 Chloroflexota bacterium
CGCGCCAGCGCCACCCAGTCCTCGTTCTCGTCCTGCCACTGCACCGCCCGCGAGCGGGCGAACAGCCCGAAACCGTGCCGCTCAGACAGCAATCGCTCCTGGAATCCCCACCAGTCGTCGAACGCGGTGCCAATCTCCTGCTGCGTCACCTCGATCGGCAGGGATTCGCGCACCAGCGGCGCCAGCGCCTCTGGCTTGATTGTTGCAAAACGGTTCTGCGGAATCTGCGTGTAGCCGAGCCGTTCATAGAACGAGTCGCGGAACGGGTAGAGCGTCGACACCGGGATGCCCCGCTCGTGCATCAACTCGTACCCGAACACCAGCATGTTCCGCACGTGGCCCTGCCGCCGCGCGTGCGGAAACGACGCCACGCCGCCGTAGCCGCCCATCTTCAGCACCTTGCCGCGAATGTTCTCCGCCATCTCGTGCAGGCTCGCCGACGCCAGCGGCTGCCCGTCCTCGAACACCGCGATGCCGGTCCGGCTTTCGTCGTATTTCAGGCCGGCCCGCGCCTTTTCGAGGTCCGGTTTGGCCGGCGACTTGCCGAACGAGTAGGTGTTGACGCCAAGCGTGATGAATTCTTCGGGATCGACCACGCGAATGGTGGCAGTCGTCTGCGCTGACACGGCGAACGGTCCTTTCAGGCAAATCGTCAGAAATGAGAAGCCGGGTCACGGCGGCTCCATGATAGTTGGAACCTGCCGCGCCCGGCATCTTCATGGTTGCTTTCGCCAGGGATCGCCCATTGGCCACATCTGGACCGGGGCGCGCCCGCGGCTGCTAGAACGCCCAGCTTCCGGCAAAGATCAGGCCGAGAATACCGACGATCAGGCCGCTCGCGATCACCGACAGGAATCCCAGCAGGGCCGCCTTGCCCGTGCTGATCACCAGCGTTTCCCGAATCGCCACCACCGAGGTCACGATCGCCCACACCCAGGCCACGAACGTGATCATCCACCCGATGATGGGAATGAACCCAATCAGCGCCAGGATCCCCGGTGCCCGTGCGTAGCCAATCGTGCGCATCAGCGACTGGGCGTTGATCTGCGTCGACGGCGTGCCGAAGATGTTCTTGCCAAAGAAATAGGTGACGCCGCTGAACACCAGCCACCACACCAGCGCGCCGATAATCGAGACGACCACGCGCCCCAGCGAGTCCGTGATCGCGCCGATACCCGAGGCCAGGGCCACCGCGCCCACCACGATCGCCGCTTCCTGGGTCGCACCCGGATCGCGGGCAATCTGCCGGTAGGTCGGCAGGTCCAGCTTGCAGACGTTGATCGCGCGGTTCACGATCCGCTCGAACGACAACGACATCGTTGCCTGACTCATGCACTACTCCTCCACATGGTCCCCATGGCGCCACATGCGCCATTCGTTTTTCGTTGACTGGACCGGCAGCTTCATTTATCTGGTCACAACCAGTCGCTCGCTCGGTCCGATGGTTTCCATTCTGCAGCATCACCGAACCAGCCACCATGGCGGCTAGCCGGAAGATCGACCGTTGGTCAGCCGGTACCTGCGTGATGCCAGCCGCCTAGGCGTTTCGCGAACGGACCTGGTACACCAGCACCGCGTTCACCGTGGTCAGGCCCATCAGCGCCACACCGGTCGGCAGGTGCCAGGCGAGCGCGTCAACGCTGTCCCGCGTCGAGTAACCCAGGCCAATCTGGGCCACGGTCAGCAGCACGGTCGCAATGCTCAGGTACAGGATGGTGCGGGTCGGGAACCCGCGCTGCATGGCGATCACGGCCACACCGGCCTGGATAATCGAGAGCAGGAACAGGAAGTTCCCTACCATCGCGTGCACGTCGATCCGCCCCGGTTCCCCCTGGAAGAACCCGGTCGAGCCCAGCCAGGCCTGCAGCAACACACCCAGCGCCATCACGATCGAGGTGATCCGCAACACCGTCAGCAGGCTGTTGCTCGACGCCGTCGAGGGCATTGTTGACGTACTCATGAATGCTCCTTCAATTCACGCTTCGCACGTTGGCGATCAGTGCTGTCCAGTATAGAAGCGCCGGCACCAATTCTGGTGTCTCAATCCCGGCGGTCCTGTCGGATCATGGTTTCGCAACCATTGACCAAAAATCGCGGGTCACACTTGTGAAATCTGGCCGTGGGATTGGCACCCCATCGGTCGGCACAATGGGGAACGGGACAACCCGCCCAGACTGCAATACCTTGGAAGGGACGACACATGTCTTCGTCACCAGGTTTCTCCAGCATCACCGTCGAGGTCACCCGGCGCCCGTTACCACTCCCGATGCGGCTCGAACGCCTCTGGGGTCGCCGCGGCCGCACGCCCGGTGGTCGGCGCGCATTGCCCGCCCTTGGCGCCTCCCGGCTCGGACTCCCCAGGCGACGCGCCCGCCCGATCGACTGAGGAGTCCTGGCTCAACCGTGCAGCGTGATCGCGTCAGGCGTATACCCCCCGTCGAATCGTGACCGGGCGAACGGGGCGATTGGGTGGCGCGTCGCGCCTTCGACCGCCAGGTCGGCCAGAATCTCGCCGGTGACCGGTCCCAGGCAGAATCCGTGACCGCTGAATCCGGTGGCGATCACCAGCCCTTCGACTTCCGGGGTGGCCTCGATCACCGGCAGTGCATCCGGGGTCTTGTCGATCAACCCCGCCCACACCTGCGCGATCCGGATCCGGGCCAGGGCCGGCACCAGCCGGATTGATGCCTCGATCGTCGATTGCAGTTGCTGCCACGTCGGCATCACGTTGCCAGCGGTCTGCCGGGTCTCACCCCACGGGATCGTCGCCCCCGTCATCCGGAACCGGCCGTCCACCTGCTGGCGCCCGGCAATCCCGCCCGACGCGACGCCCAGGACCTGCTCCAGCATTGGCTCGACCGCGTCACTCTGCACCGCGCCCACCAGGGTGATGTCGATCGGCACTTCAATGCCCAGTGGCTCGAGGAGGGTTGGCGTAAATACACCTGCCGCCACGATCACGCGGTCGGCTGGCAGCACGCCATCGCTCGTGCGGACGCCCGTCACCCGTCCGTGCGCCGTTTCGATCCCCTGCACCTCAACACCGGTCCGAATGTCGGCGCCCGCCCGGCGCGCCGCTGCCGCAAACGCCTCTACCGCTTTCTGCGGGTTGGCATGCCCATCCGTCGCGCAATACGAGGCACCTGCCAGATCGGTCGTCAGGGCCGGCGCCACCGCCTGGACCGCCTCCACCCCGTCGAGATAGACCGTTTCGATCCCGGCGGCGTTTCCGTCGGCCACCACCTGCTTGATGGTCTCGACCTCATCCTCCGTCAGCGCCAGCCGCAGGTTGCCGTGCTGTCGGTACTCGACATCGGTGCCCAGTTCGTCAGCCAGCCGCTCCCATCGCCGCACGGCCGCCTCCGCCAGCGGCAGTTCGGCGGGATGGCGGCCGGACTGTCGAACGCCAGCCAGGGTCCACCCGGAGGCCATGCTCGCCAGGTCGC
>JAEZJB010000419.1 GCA_023415845.1 Chloroflexota bacterium
GCCACGCGCTGCCGCTCGCCGCCGGAGAGGTGTTGGGGATTACGTCGCCGCAGGTCGGCGATGCCTAGCAGGTCCAGGACCTCTTCCACCCGACGCCGCATCGTTGCTCGGTCGACGCCTCGTTGCTCCAGACCAAAAGCGATTTCGCGGTCAACCCGATCAGTCACGAGTTGCGACTCCGGGTCCTGGAAGACGAAGCCCACCATCGAACCGAGTTCGCGCGGGCTGTGATTTCTGGTGTCCAGATTTCCGACGTCGACTTCTCCGCCGAACGACCCGCCCGAAAAGTGCGGGACCAGTCCATTCACCGCCCGCAACAGGGTTGACTTGCCGCTTCCGGATCGGCCGACGATCAGCGCAAACGCCCCATCCGGAATCGCCCAGGTCTCGTCAAGTAACGCTGGCTCACGTGCCGCCGGATACTGAAACGACAGCCGCTCCAGCACCACCTTGGCGTCAAAGTTGGCGATCACGATGGCACTGCTTCCCGTCCAAGCAATATCGCTGGAAGCATCAGACCACTCAGGGCGAGCAACAGAAGTGGCACTGGCGCAGGCCATTCGAGCGCTGGATAGAACGTGAGGGTCAGGTCGTCAGGCCGGTCCACAAGCCAGAATATGGTCACGGCAATCGCAAAGCCGCTCACGCCCATCACCGCCGCGTCAGGTCGATGCAACCGCTGTACGTCATAGCTCGTGATGGTCGGGCCAGCATGTGGCGCGGCGCGTCCTGCGAGCACAATCAGGCCTATCCCTGCCGCCCCGATCGCAACGGCTTCACCGGTTCTCCCAATCGCAATCTGGAAGGCAGCAGTCGCGATCCCGACAAGCCCTGCAATCAGGAGCACAGGTGCCAGCGCCCGCCACCCGGAAACTCTTCTCGCCCCCGGACTACTGAATCCCTTTGTTTCCAGCGCCTCGGCCATCGTCAAGGATCGTTCCAGACCGCTTGCCAGCAGCGGTACGACGATGGGCACAAAATCGCGAAAGCTGCGGACTCGCTGTCCGCGCATCGCCATCGTGTCTCGAATGTGTGTCCAGGCCACGGCGGTTTGGGGGAGGAATACCCATGCCACCGAACCGGTCACCGCGATCGGCGCCAGTCGCTTCGGCAGAATATGGAACAGATCCATCCAGTTGATGAGGTTGGCGATCGAAATGCCTGTCAGGACCAGGACGAACAGGGTGGCACCGCTCACCAGCCCGTAGAGCAGGGCATTGAAAGTCCAGACTCCCCCCACAATTGGCCATCTATCGGGCATGCTGAAGAGCACGATGTCGCCGGCTCGCACCGTCAGAAGATTGAAGCCGGCCCCCACTACCGCCATCACCGCTGCAATCCGGAGAAACCATCCAGTCCGGGTGTGGGCCGCTCGCGGTAACGCCACTCCCCGGACCACCAATACCACCGTGAGCACTTCCAGCATGATCCAGGGGTTTCGGGATACCAGCAGTGGTAGCATGCAGCCCATTCCCCAGACCAGCCACGTCCGCGTGTCAAGTCTCGTGGTCATCATGGTGTCGTGCCGGACCGGCGAATCACCCAGACGCCAACCACACCGGTTGCGACCACAATCGCTACTGATGCCGTGATGCTCTCCCATGATGGCGGTGATGTTGGAGTGATCGAAAGCACACCAAACGTCCGCGTGATGGGTTCGTCTCCAACGTCCGATAGGTCAACGCCAAGCCGGTCTGCGATCTCGGCCACCGAGACAGATGGTGTTTCGGGCCGGGTGCCAGTCCAGAACCAGGCGTCTACCTGGCCGGGTAGCACAGGGTTGGAGTCAGCACCCCGGTTGTTGAAAAGCCAGGGCGCGCCGTCGTCATCTGGGGCGCGAAGGTAACGCCAGAATGGTGACGTAGGATCGCTTGACTGGCACAGTCGCGTCCTGCAGGCATTGAGGTCGCAGCCAACATCCTGAATCATGCAGACCGCAACTCCCCACCCGCCAGATCCCACGGTCAGGAGGTTCAGGCCGCTCGCCTTCAGCAGGTCGAGACCGCTCATCTCCGTTTGGTTGAGCGGAATGAGCGAGTAGGTTGCCGCGCCATTGCCGTAATCGATGACAAGGCCTGCCACCTGTGGCGGGTCAGTGGCGGCAGTCTCTGCTCCACCACCAACCAACCAGGCCGTCAATTGAAGCAGGAGCGCGATCTTCAGGCTACGCAGCGTCAAGGAAACGAACCGTGGCGGGCGTGGCAGTACCAGCTGAAACTGGCTGTATCGGGAGCGCTTGATGCGCAAGGGGTGCGATGGCCTGCACGGTTGCAATTGCATTGTCGGCCGCATCGACCTCCTGGTAGCGAAGCGCACCACTGGTGGTTTGGAACGTCAGGAGTGTCGCCTCGATGTTCGCAGTCTCCTCACCCAGGGCCAGGTAAGCCTGCATGATCAGCGCCGTCGAATTCGCATCCGGTGTCGTCCCTTCAACGTCGTTGTAGAGACCACCTTCACGTGTCTCCAGCGAAGTCAGGTAGGTGAATGCATTCGAGGCGATGTCATCGTCGGCATGTCCGGTGGCCACCAGTGCCTGAATCACCATCGATGTCGTGTTGCTGTCCGTCGCCGTCAGATCCAGCGATCCGTCCCACGACCAGCCACCGTTTTCGGCCTGGGTGTTCCCCAGCGCGATAAACGCCGACCCCGGAATCTCCTGGTCAAGTACGGAGAGTGCCAGCAACGCATAGGCGTGATCGTACGGACCCGATCCATATATTCCCGTCTCGGTGTTTTGCCCCTTCTCGATGATTGAGAGTGGCATCACATTGGCGAATCCCTCGGGATCAATCCCCGCCGCCACCAATCCCAGGATGAGCTTGGCACTTTGACCAACTCCCGATTGGGCAAAAACCAGGGCTGTATCGCCAGTGCCAAGAAACTCGACTGCTCGCTGCACCGCATCGCCAGACTCGACGCCCTGATGTTGTGCCGCCGTCAGCGCCATTATCGCATCGAGCGTAAATCCTGCGTCACTTTCGCCAGTGAAGCCGATGAATCCTCCGTCGTCTGTTTGCTGGGTGAGCAGCCACGCGACTGCCCCTTCCAGGCCTGAGCCTCCGCTGACCGGCGAAGCCTCTTGTGCATCTGCAGCTCTACCAATCACCATCACAAGCGTCAACGCGGCAAGGATCAATGCAAGCCTGGTTCGAAGTTGAAGCATTCGACGATTCCTCCCGACCAACGAAAAAGACCCGCACAAGTGCGGGCCAGTCAGGTCGGAGGATCCTGTCGCAATCGCGAGAAAGGTCCGAAGTCGCGGCCGATAGCCACGGTCCACCAGACTGTCCCCACAGTGCGCGGTGGGAACGTACGTCATGACCTGCGAGCGGTCTGGCTTCGGCATGGCATGCCGTTACAGTTGCGCGACAGCGCCGGACTCGCACCGGCTTCCCTCGCTGCCAGCAGCATTTTTGCTGGCGGGGGTCATGGCTCGCCTGGCGACGTGAGAAGACACGGTCACCTTTGGCGTAGCCGGATAGTCGCATCTGAGAGCGATCCCTGTCAAACATTTCCAGATTTGGAGAAAGCCAGATCTGGCAGTCTGGTTCGTCAATTGCAGGGTAGAGCAAGGGGGTGG
>JAEZJB010000429.1 GCA_023415845.1 Chloroflexota bacterium
GACGCCCCAAAGGCGAATGTTCCGGTCGGCACTTCGATCGAGAAGGTTGGCTCCACCTCGATGACTCGAACGGCCCGGGTGGCAACAGCTTGTGACATGAGCAGGCGTGTTCCTCTCGATTGCGGTGAGCCTCGTTCAGGCGAGGATAGCGTAGCGCTCGAGCGTGACCTCATGCGCCAACGGGCGGTCAAGGAGCCCGTTCTCGATATCCCGCACCGCGCACTCACCCTGCCGGATCCGGGTCTGGAGCGTGCCGCCGGCAATATGGGGAGTCAGGATCACGTTTGGCAGGGCGCGGAACGGGTGATCGATGGGCAGGGGTTCCTCGTCGAACACGTCGAGTGCGGCCCGCAGGCGGCCGGTTTGCAGTTCTGCCAACAGCGCGTCCTGGTCCACCACCCACGACCGCGCGGTGTTCACCAGGTAGCCGTGGTCCGGCATCAACGCCAGCTGGGTCGCCCCGATCATGTGATGGGTTTCCGGCGTGGTCGGCGCATGGATCACGACGATCGGACACGTGGCGAACAGGTCGTCGAGCGGAAGCCTGGTCACGCCGAGCTCCGTCGCTGCCTCATCACTCAGGTACGGATCGGCCACACTGACGGTCGCCCCGAGGGCCTTCGCCAGGCGAATGAAAATACGCCCGACCATCCCCGCGCCGACCACCCCAATCTGACTGGCCGAGATCTCCTGCCCCGGACCAAACGTGTCGAGTTCAACCCAGGACTGACCCTCGAAACGCATGCGCCGGTCGAATTCATGCACCGGTCGCAAGCCAAGGAAGGTGAGCAGCAGCGAGAACTCTGCGACCGCCGGCGCCATCGCTATCGATGCCGATGACACCTTGATCCCTCGCTCCAGCACCTCGCGCGGAATGTATCCCTTCACGCTGCCGGCCGAGTGGGCGATCACCTTGAGGTGGGG
Source organism: Chloroflexota bacterium (assembly GCA_023415845.1). Lineage (GTDB taxonomy): Bacteria > Chloroflexota > Chloroflexia > Thermomicrobiales > UBA6265 > JACCYX01. Next base: position 925 of record JAEZJB010000429.1, read on the forward strand.
AGCCGCGTCGAGCACCTCGGTCGTGATGGTCGGCGATCCCCAGCAGGTGATGATGCCCTCGTATGGCTCGACCTTCGCGAGGAGTCGTTCGACGGTCCAGTTCTCGTCGCTGTCGTTGAAGGTGACGTTGGCAATCTCTCGCAACCGGGCGTCAACCTCCGGCTGGAACAGGCGCCGGTACATCGCCGGGCCGGGCAGGACAAGAACGTTCGGCTTGCTGGCATTGTCGGTGGTCACGCGAGTACTCCTGGAACTGGGGCGAGATCGATGTCATGAGAATCCGAACCACGTGCGGGCATTCCCCACCGCAATCCGGTCGAATACGAGCGCATCGGCAGCTTCATCCACCTTCGCCACGCCCGGCGCGGGTGTGTAGACCGGAACGTGAGTGCCAAGCATGAGCCGCTCAGAACCGAGCACCGCAACCGCGTTTGCGAGCGTGTCCGCCGATTCGATCGAAGAGAGCTCCGCCGCTACGTTCGGACATGCCGCAAGCGCCGCCAGGTCGGATTGAAACGCCCCGGAGGCCAGGATCTTCGCCGTGGGAACGGCCTGGGCCAGGCGAGCGATGGCGGCGGTCTGCACCGCCGGCACCAGCATCAACGGGTGATGCGCTCGCTCGTCGATGATCCGCACCTGTACGCACACAGGTAGTCGCAAGTCGGTGGCGAACCGCGTGATCGACTCCACCGCCGCACCGTCCACCGGATAGCCGTGATACGACGGGACCAGGCGCACACCCGCCACCATCGGATCAGCGGCGAGCATGGCCAGATCCTGTTCCCAACCCGGCAGGGTCGGATCGAGCATTGGTGCGACACGGACCTGAAATGAACCAGCCAAATCCCGGCATGCAGCAAGCAGGTCGCGATTCGCCAACATCGGATCGGGCCCGAGGATGGCATTCAGCGGGGAGACCAGGGCGCCATCGACTCCCACTTCCCGCAGCCCACCGATCACCTCGGCCACATCGGCCTCGCGCGACATCGTGAATGGCCAGATGCCGGTCCAGGCGGCCACGTCGATCCGCTTCACGCCGTCACCGTCCCGGCATCGTCCAGTATTCGCAGCATGTTGCCGCCCATCACCAGGTCTCGCGCCACAGGATCGAGACCGGCTCCCTCAACTCTGGCCCGTTGTACGGCGAAATCCCGAATCGGCCAGTCAGAGCCGTAGACAACCCGTTCCGGACCAAGCAGGTCAATGGCATACGTCACCAGACCGGCGTGGGGCTGGGCGCCCGAGGTGTCAACCACAACATTGGGATACGCAGCCACGTCCCGCACCCCCCGCCAGCCGCCGCCTGCAAGATGGGCCATGATGATCGTGACCTGCGGATGCCGCCGGGCGAGCGTCGCGATCTGGGCCGGAGTGGACTCGTTGAAGGCAAATCCGGTGGCCTTGTACCAGGCGTGGTGCAACACCGGCACGCCAAGCTGTCGCGCCCGCTCCATGATCGGATCCAGCCGCGGGTCATCGGCGTGAACCGAGATCCACAGCTTGATCCCGCGCATTGGACCATTGACCACGCAGCGGTCGATTTCGGCCAGCGAGAAGTCCACGGGCAGGGACGGATTGAGGTAGCAGAAGCTGTCGAACCGATCGGGGTGGCGATCCACAAGCTCCAGTCCGATCTCGTTGGAGCGACGCAGATCGTCTTCCTGCGGATCGACCTGGGCCTCACCCAGGGCGAAGAGATGGACCATGCGATCGATTCCGGTCCGGTCAGCCAGGGCGAGGCACTGTTGAACCTCGGCCTCATCATAGCGACCGGCGACCGCGTTCAGGTGGATGTGGCAATCGACAGTCGTCATCGGAATCTCCGGAAGCCAGCATCGACCTCGCGGATGCGGAGCTGATCGCGCACCGTACCCGCGCGCACGAGTGGCGCCAGCCTCGCGAAGACGTCCTCCGCGGCGGCGATCACCGCCTCGATCTCGGATTCGGTATGGCTGTAGGAAACGAAATTGAGACCGCCACGCCGCAGCAGGACCCCGCGCTCCGCCATTTCCTGCAGCAGGTAGCTCCACGCATCCCGCTCGAGATCCGCGTCGAGCCCGACGAAGCGCATCGCCGTCATCGGGTCGAATCCCTCGACCACGAACGGTAACCCGACCTCACGCGCCGCCTGCTCCAACCCCGTCCGCAGTTGCCGCCCTCGGGCCCAGAGCGTGGTGACGACCGGCTCGTCTCGATAGGTGCGCAACGTGGCGGCGGCGGCAGCCAGCGACAGCGCCTCTCCGCCATAGGTGATCGAGACCATGGCCGCCTCGAATTCGCGCATCACCTCGGCCCGGCCAGCAACCACCGCCAACGGCATGCCGTTGGCAATGCCCTTCGCAAACACGGCCAGATCAGGCGTCACCCCGAAGAATTCCTGGGCACCGCCGTTGGCCAGGCGGAAGCCGGTCACGATCTCGTCGAAGATCAGGAGTGCTCCAATCTCGTGGGCCAGGTCACACAGCCAGGCAAGGTAACCCGGTTCCGGCGCTTCGACCTGCACATCGACCGCGATCGCAGCGATCTCTCCGGCCTGCCCATGGATCAGTCGCTCCAGCCCCTCCCGATCGTTGAAAGTGAACGCCTCGACCGCACCCTCCAGGCGCGCTGGCACGCCACGATCGGCGGCAGGTGACACCCAGGTGTCCGGCCAACCCCGGTAGCCGCAATTCAGGATCACCTCCCGACCGGTGAACCGACGCGCGATCCGGGCGGCTGCGGCTGTCGCTTCACCCCCACCCTTGAAGAACCGAACCTGTTCGGCACACGGCACCATCTCGGTCACCAACTGGGCGACTTCGACCTCCAGCGGCGAGAGCAATCCGGAGATGATGCCCCGCTGCAGCTGGTTGGCGATGGCAGCATCCACCAACGGGAATCGGTACCCCAAAGAGATCGGCCCCAGAGCGCTGACGAGGTCGATGTAGTCGTTGCCATCCAGGTCGGTGATGCGTCCACCACTGGCCTCGGCGAAATAAATCGGGTACGCGCCATAGGCAAAGGCGGCCGGTCGCTTGCTGGTGGTTTGCGCTCCGCCCGGAATCAATGCCCGGGCTTCGTCATACAGGTCCAGCGACGCCGCAAAGGATCTCGTCATGACTTCAGCCACTCCGCTCGGTGGGCGGCAACCAGGGCATCATCGTTGAGGTGGGGATAGGCCCGATACACGCGCTCGATCTCTTCAAGCTGCCCAACCGACAGGTCCTCGTTCGGATCGAGGCACCATCGTCCTTCGAGCAGTCCCTGCCGCACCAGCACGTCATGCAGTCCCGCAATGCAGCCGTGAAAGTGGTTGGCGACATCGAAGAAGGCGGCATTGGCGTCGGTCACCTGGATACCTGTCGTCAGCAACTCCTGCATCGCCGCGCCATCTTCGGTTTCCACCGCCGCGTGGCACGCCTCCAGTTGCTCGACGGCCTTCTGCGTCCAGACCGCCCAGTGACCGAGTAATCCACCGACGATCCGCTTCTCTACCCACGTCCCGTCGACCGGGAACCGGTAGGTGGTCAGCAGGTCGGGCAGAATGTTGTCGTCGTTGCCGGTGTACAGGGCGATCTCGTCACGCCGCGACGACTCCACCACCCCCCGCACCACATCGATCGTCTGGTAGCGATTAAACGGCGCCATCTTGATCGCGACCACGCCATCGATCTCGGCCATCCTCCGCCAGAACGAGTAGCCGAGCGGGCGACCACCGACACTCGGTTGCAGGTAAAAGCCCATGACCGGCAGCACCTGCACCACCTGCTCGATGTGGGCGATCAGGTCATCTTCAGGCCAGTCGTTGAGGCCGCCAAGACTGAGGAGGGCAAGGTCATAGCCAAGGTCGGCAGCCATCCGCGCTTCGGCCAGCGCCTGCGCGGTCGGCCCGACCACCCCTGCTACCCGGATGAACGACTCGGGCGCGTGGCGCGCCGCCGTCTCCGCAGCGATCCTGAGGACCGGCTCGTAGAGTCCCAGCTGCCGGATCGCGAATTGCGTGGTATGCACGCCAACCCCGATTCCCCCTGCTCCCGCTTCAATGTAATAGCGGGTCAGCGCCGCCTGCCGCACGGGATCGAGCGTCCGTTCGGCGGTCAGGGCCAGCGGGTGGGCCGGGATGACTACGCCGCGATGGAGTGGCGGCAGCATGGCGGGTCGTGGTGTGGCGGCGGTCATGATCGATACACCTCCGGGTGTTGACTGGGACAGGGCAACAGGGTTGGGTCTGGCGACGGGTTGGGCGAAATACCGGGAATGCCGCGCCTGACTCGCGCGATGGACGGCCGCTGCCGCTTCCACCAGGCGCCATCCCTCTCCCCAATGCATTCACGCTAGAAATTCCCCTGGCGCTCCTGGAAGTGGGTTGGCTTGTTCAGCGCCGGCCCTCCCGCTTCGATCCAGGCCGCCACCCAGTCGATCATCGTGTCGAGTGCCACCGACGGATACCCAAACTGCGCGAATGCCTTGCCGGCATTGCTCAGCAACGCGTTCGGTGCCTCATCACCGGTGACCCGGGCCTCGACACCGAACCGCGCGGCAAACTGCTCCACCAGCCACCGGGTGGAAATCGTCTCCGGGCCGGTCACGTTGAGCACTGCGGGCGGCGAGCTGGCGATGGTCAACGCGCGCAGGGCGATGGCGTTGGCATCCCCCTGCCAGATCACGTTCACGTTGCCCATCGTGACGTCGACCGCCTCCCCGCGATGCACCTGGCTGGCGATGTCATGCAGCACGCCGTAGCGCAGGTCGATCGCGTAGTTGAGCCGGAAGATCGTGACCGGCGTGCCGTTCTGCCGCGAGGCGTGTTCGAAGAGCCGTTCGCGGGCCAGGCACGATTGCGCGTATTCGCCAACCGGGTCTGGCGTCACCGACTCGTCCGCGCCGCCATGGGCAAGTGGCCGGAACGGATAGATGTTTCCCGACGAGAAGACGGTGAAACGGGCGGCCGGAAAGCGCTGGGCAACCTGTCCGGCCACGAAGGCGTTGACCGCCCACGTCTGATACTCGCGCCCGGTGGTGCCGAACTTGGTACCGAGCATGTAGACGATGTTCGGCACATCGGGCAGCGCGGCGAGCGCGGCGGGGTCCTGCAGGTCCGCCGGAATGGTGGTGACCCCGGCCGCGTCGAGCGCATGCCGAACCCTCTCGTCCGAGAACCTGGACACGGCATGCACCTTCTGCCCCTCGCCCGCCGCATCGAGCGCCCGCTGGGCGAGCACCGCCAGGGTCGGCCCCATCTTCCCGGCCGCCCCGATCACCATCATGTCCCCGCCGAGCGCAGCCAGGTCGTCGATCAGGGCCGGCGATGGTGTGGTCAGCAGGTCATCGAGTGCCTCGACCGTCGATGGGCCAGATGTCGTCAGATCCGCAGTCATGTCGTTCGTGCTCCTGGTCAATGGGACCCGTTCAGCCCTTGATGCCCGTGGTGGCAATGCTCTGGACGATGAATCGCTGGAAAATGATGAAGATCAGCAGGCTCGGAAAGAAACTGATCGCTGCGGCGGCCATCATCGAGTTTGTCGATGGCACCAGCGCCTGCAGGGTGGCCAGCCCGACCGTCAGCGTCTGCATGTTGCTGCTCTGGGCCACGATCAGCGGCCAGAGAAAGTCGTTCCAGTGCCAGAGGAAGACGAAGATGCCCAACGTGGCCTGCACCGGAATCGTCAGCGGCAGGATGATCTGCCGGAAAATGCGCCACTCCGAGGCACCGTCGAGCTTGGCGGCCTCGATCAGGTCATCAGGGATGCCCCGGATGTATTGCCGCATCAGGAACACCCCCTGGGCATTGGCAATGGTGGGGATAATCAACCCCTGGTAGGTGTTCGCCCAGTCAAGCTGCACCACGAGAATGAACAGCGGAATCAGGGTCACCTGCGCCGGCACCACCAGCATTGCAATAAAAACCCAGAACAACTGGTCGCGCGCGAAGAACTCCTTCTTGGCGAACGCATAGCCCGCCATCGTGCAGAGCAGCAGCACGGCCACCACCGAGACCAGCGAATAGATCAGGGAGTTGAGGAACCAGCGGACCATCGAGTCATTCCGCAGGTTGTCCCGGTAGTTGTCGAGCGTGAAGTCGCCGGAGAGAAATATCTCTCGCAGGGATACCACGGACTCGGGACGAAGTGACATCAGGATCATCGCCACGAACGGCAACGCCATCACCAGCGCCAGCAGGGTCAGCCCAGCATAGAGCACCAGCTTGCGGACCGGGCTGACCCGCCCACCGGAAAGCCCCAGGTTTGCATCGATTGGGGCCGCATCGAGCGCACTCATGCGTCCCGCCCTCCAAACATCAGGCGCTGGATCATGGTCACTCCGAACGTGATCACGAACAGCACCACGCCAATGGCTGCGGCATAACTGTAGTTCCCGAACTTGAAGCTTTCGTCATAGAGCATGTAGACGAGCGAATAGCTGGCCCGGACCGGACCACCCTGCGTCATCACGAAGATCGCATCGAAGACCTGGAATGACCCGATCGTTTCGATAATCACGACGAAGAAGAGCACCGGCTTCAGGAGCGGCAGGGTCACCCGCCAGAAGGTCTGCCCGCCAGTCGCGCCGTCGACTGCCGAGGCTTCACCCAGTTCGTGGGGAATCGCCCGCAGGCCGGCCAGCAGGATCATCATCGCGTAGCCCACCCCCTTCCAGGTCGCCATGATCGCCAGCGACGGCAGCACCATGTCCTGCGATGTCAGCCACTTGACTGGCCCGAGGTTGATCGAACCCAGCAGTGAGTTGAGCAGGCCACCGTTGGTCTTGTAGACCCAGCTCCAGACGACGGAAACCATCACCAGGCTCGTGATGTAGGGCAGGAAATAGATCGCGCGATAGAGGGATATACCCCGCAACGCCCGGTTGATCAGCAGCGCCATCCCGAGTGCCGTGCAGGTCGAGAGCGGCACCGAGATCAGGGCATAAGTAAACGTTACCCGCAACGAATGCCAGAATATGTCGTCCTGCAGCAGGAACCGGAAGTGCTCCAGCCCCACCCAGGTCGTTGGCCCATTGATCCTGTAATCCTGGAAGCTCAGCAGCAGGCCGTTGATCGCTGGCCAGATCCGGAAGATGACGAAGAGCACCAGCACGGGCAGGACAAACCCGAGGCCAATGGCGTGTTTCTCCAGTTTTCGCCAGCCTGACCGACCGGATCCTGCTGTCCGCACCGCGCTACTCACCCGGCTCTCTCCCTCCCCGATCCATCCTGCCTCGTGAAAACGACCCGGGCAGGGTGATGCCCGGGTCGCGTGAAGTGATTCGTCTGCCTAGCGGCCGACGAGCCGGTTGACGTCACTCTCGGCGGCGGCCAGCGCCTCCTCGGCCGATTGTTCCCCGAGGAACGCCGCCTGGATGTACGGCGCCATGGCACTGATGATCGCCCGGGCCTGGGGGTGCCGCACATCGCCGTGCATGGCAGGAAGGTTGGCCGCGAACGCGGTCACCAGCGGGTTGTCGGCATACAGGCTTTCCTGGGAGATGCGTGGCGACATGAAGCCGCCACCAGTCAGGATCGTCGCCATCGGTTCCGGGCTGGTGATGTAGCGCACCCACGCCTGGGCCGCTTCCAGGTTCTCCGCCCCCTTGAAAATGCCCCAGCCGGCAGTGGTGCCGTAGCTGGTGGAGATCGCCTTGGTCAGCGGCGCGCCTACCTGGACCGCCTCCGGTCCACCCCACGTCTCCTGCCACTGCGAGGCCGCGCCCGCTTCGCCGGCCATCACCACCGCCGCACGACCTTCCATCACCACGCCGGTTCCGGCTGGCGGGTTGGTCACACCTTCATCCAGGTCTACATACCCTTCATTAAAGAGGGTCACGACGAAATTGAGGGCCTCAAGGCCTTCTGCCGAGTTGAACGCCGCCGCCGTGCCGTCCTCGTTGAGCACCTCGCCACCCGCCTGCCAGAGCAGAGGGAAGTAGGACATATTCAGGGTGCTTTCGAGCGATCCGGCATAGGAGGTCAGGAACTTGCCGGTCTCCTTCACCGCCGGGCCAATCGCCAGCAGCTCATCCCAGGTCGTCGGCATCTCCGTGACCCCGGCCTCTTCGAGCAGCGGCACGTTGTAGACGGCAGTCGTCACGGTGCTGAGCGCAGGCACGGCGTACAGCGTGCCATCGATGCTGAGGTTCGCCCGCGAGTTCTCAAGGAAGTCGTCGGCATCGCCCTCGATCACCGCCTCGGCCGGCTCGAGATTGCCATCGAGCGCGTGCTGGGGCACGAAATCGGCATTCAGGTACCCGACATCAGGACCAGCCCCGGCCGCCAGGGCCGTCGTCAGCTTGGTGTTGCGGTCGGCCCAGGGCAGCACCTCCACGGTGATCTCAACATCCGGATTCTCGGCGTTGAAACCGGCGGCCAGTGTCGCCCACAACTCTTCGTTGGCAGCCTGGTCACCGCCAGCGACCAGGGGATAACACCACTGGGTCACCTTGCCGGACAATGCCGCGCCCTGCATGAACGAGGCAAACGTCGTGCTTGGGACCCCAAGGATCGCCGCGCCAGCGGCCACTCCCGCCCCCGTGCGCAACAGGCCCCGCCGGGACACGATGCGGCCGCCGCGAGTGAAACGATCGATATCCGCCATGGTCTTCCTCCGGAACATGACTACGCGAACCATTCGCTCTTCCCACGACGGCATGTCTGCACTGACCGCCATCGCTGTATTTATTCGTTCGACGAACGAACCATATCACAGCCAATTCGTCGCCTGTCAACCCTCTCCGCAGTCGAACCGTCGTGCGTCTCTCCACGTGGCCGTTTCCGTTCCCAAAGGTTGCTGTCTTCGGACCCGGGACCTAACCGGCCGATCATCACATTAGGCTCATCATCCGAACGAAATGACGGCCTGGCGTTGCTGCGAGCGGGCCGAATGCTGCCGTCCCGCCGGGTCGGCGAAGCCTTCCGCTGCCCGCCTCACCCCCTGAGTCATGCACCGGTTCGGACGTCCCTGCGTGGTACACTCGCCGGACAGTTCGTTCGTGTTCAGCACAAATGGGGAGAGCAACACAAGGATGGCGCGCTCGAGCGTTGCGGAGATTTTCACGAGCCTCCGCCAGCAGCCACGCACCACGCGCACAGCGCTCTCCCTCGAATTGGGACTCGGCAAGGCCACTGTTTCCGAAGCCATCGCCCAGTTGTTGGCAAGCGGCCTGGTGGAGGAAGTCGGCAAGCAGCAGCAGGAGCGAGGTCGGCGCCAGGTCGTGCTGGAATTGCAGGCCGCCACCCGCCTCGCGACCGGAGTGCAGTTCTCCGACGAAGGTTGCCGCGCCGTGCTCACCGACCTGCTCGGCAACGTCCTCGCCGAAACGGTCCGCCCGCTCTCCCACCCCTCACCAGCGGAGTTCGTCGACGCCCTGGTCGACAGCATCGAAGCGCTCATCGCCGACGCTCCGGCCCCGGTCATCGGCCTCGGCGTGGGGGTGCCTGGCCTCGTCGACCCGAATGGCCGCGAGATCATTGCCTCGGTGCCCTATGGGTGGGGCCGGGTCCAGTTGGCCGACATCCTCGAGCCCCGGCTCGGCATACCCGTGGTCGTCGCCAACCGCGCGAAAGCCGCAGCTCTCGGTGAATACTGGCGCGGCAACCACCAGTGGCCGGGCAACCATCATCACCTCGCCTATCTCCACGTCGGCGCCGGCATCGCGGCCGGATACGTGATGGACGGCGAACTCTTCTTTGGCAGCGGCGGTGCAGCCGGTGAGATTGGGCACACGACGGTGTCGCCAGATGGCCCCCCCTGCGGCTGCGGCAATCGCGGCTGCCTCCACACCCTCGCAGCGGAGGGAGCGATCATCCGGGATGTCCGCTCCCGCCTCCGTCAGGCCGCGCCAGATGCAAACGGGGCTCCGCTCCCCGACCTCGGCGCGCTAACAATCCCCGCACTCGTCGAGTTGGCCGATGAAGGTGACCCGCTGGTGCTGGCTGCTGTCTCTGACGCCGCCACCTGGCTCGGCATCGCCATCGCCAACCTCATCAACCTTGTCAATCCGTCCATCGTCGTGGTCGGCGGGTCAGTGTCGGCATTCGGTGAGCCGCTGTTCGAGGTGATCCGCGCCGAAGTCCGGCAACGTGCGCTCTGGGATGCCCTGAATGGCGTGCCCATCGTCCCCGCCAACCTCGGTGACGACGCCGGCACGCTCGGTGCTGCCGCCCTGTTCCTCAATCAACTGGACGTGGCGGACCTGCTGGCCCCGGCGTCCTGACCACGGGCACCGTACCCCGTTCAGACGCTGGCTACACTCTCCACCCCGCGACGAATCAGGCAAATACCTGCTGGACCAGCGTCCACTCGACATCCAGCATGCCCCACTCGTCATCGCTCGGTCCATCGTAGATGAGCACCATCGGGCCGCTGAAATCGGCATCCTTCAGCACCTGCAGGGCGCGCTGGTAGTCCTCTTTGTCTGGCCCATGGGCATCGAACCGGCATTTCGCGTGGCAGCCCTCGGCCCGACCGGCAATCTGGGCCAGCTGCTCGTACTTGTCCGGACCGCTCCAGTTCCCGAGATCGATCAGGAGGCCCACTCGGTCACCGGTCGCGTCGAGCAGTGTGTTCACCGCGTCCGCATTGTCCAGCAGATCATGCCAGTTCTCGGTGATCACCCGCACTTCCGGATGCTCGATCGCCAGTCGCACCAGCCGGATCGCGCTCTCCTTGAGCGAAGCTGGCGTCGGAGCTGCGAGTCCTGCTCCCACTCGCACCCGATGGGCGCCGAGGTCGCGGGCCGTTTCCAGCCATCCCCCAATCCACGCTTCGGTCGCATCCGCATCCGGGCCAGTCAGGTCTCCATCATCGACCAGCACGGCGTCGACTGTCACCCCCGCGACATCGAATTGCTCCCGCAGGGCGGCGATGTAATCGGCATCCCGCGATGGAATATGGAAGTGACAGATCTGGACGGCCTCGTACCCATGCTCGGCGAGCTTCGCCGGAAGCTCGATCAGCGGCAGAC
>JAEZJB010000019.1 GCA_023415845.1 Chloroflexota bacterium
TCCCGTCACACCAGCCGCATCGTCGGACTGATCGGAGAACATTGGCCTTCGAGGTTGGAGTGGAAACGCCCGCAAGAATCGCGCCATAGCCCCGGGAGTCTATCGCCATTCCCGGGACAGGGCAATTGCGATCCCCCCTTGGAGTCACCGCACTCATTCGTCTGCACGGCACCCGGTGACCACACGGTCCAGGGCTAGGTTTCGCGCGGCATACTCCCGGCCCGCACCAGTCCGTCCGTTGGTGACTGGGGCAGCGGACGGTTCAGGGCCTGCGGCAATCCGGGATATGGAATTGGTTCGGGGACCCGTTGGCCCACCGGTAACGCCCGATCAAGTGGCGCCAACCGCTGCCGGATCGCGGTTGCCACGTACACCGCCAGGAAGACAGCGGTTCCGAACAACACTATGGCGGCGCCGGAGGCAATGTCGAACTCGAAGCTGAGAAACATCCCCATGAACCCCATGAGGGCGCCAATCACCGTCGAGAGTCCTAAGAGGCGACCAAATGACGTGGTGACCAGCCGGGCCGTCGTCGGGGGAATCACGATCGCCGCGGCGATCAGGGTAACCCCCACGATGTTCATCGACGCGACCACGGTGGCCGCCATCGCCAGCGCGAACCCGGCCTCCACCCAGGCTGTTCGCACCCCGGAGACCGAGGCGATTTCAGGATCAAACGTCGTGAAGAGCAACTGCTTGTACGCCAGGAAAATGGCTCCCCCCACGCACACCGTAACCGCCGTGATGACCACGATGTCCTGCCGGGAAACCCCCAGGATATTGCCGAAGAGCGCCGCATCGAGGTTACGGGTGAAGGTGCGCTTCTTGCTGATCAACGCAACCCCCAGGGCGAACGAGGCTGTCGTCACGATCCCGATTGCGGCATCGGCTCCGATATTCCGCCGTCGCGCTGCCGCATTGATGATCAGCGCAGCGATGAAGCTCCAAAGCCCCGCGCCGAGGAAGAAGCTGACGTTCATCAGGTAGGCCACAACAGCACCGCCAAATGCCGCATGCGATAGCCCATGTCCGATATAGCTCATCCGGCGCAGCACGATGAACACGCCCATCGCCCCGCACAACCCGCCCACCAGTGTTGCCACCAGCAGCCCCTGCCGAAAGAACTCGTAGTTCAATGGCTCGGTGAAAAAACTCACGACGCGCTCCTGCTTTCGTCGTCTGCCATCGCGGGATTCATGATGAACGGGTTGTGGCGTCCCACTTCGGTCACCAGCAGGGACCCGGTTTCGTCATCTCGAATCACTCGCATGTCGGCCTCGAAGGTGGCGGACATGATCTCCGGGATAAATACATCCTCGGGAGTCCCTTGCGCCACAATGCCTCGATTCACACATACGATCCAGGGGAGATGCGCCGCCAGACCATTGAGCTCATGCGTCGTCATCACGATGGTGATTCCGGTGCGGCTCAGCGCCGCCAACAGGTGCAGAATCACGTCTCGCGTCCGGATATCGACACTTGCCGTGGGTTCGTCCAGGATCAAAACATCCGGTCGTGAAATCAGCGCCCGCGCCAGGAATGTTCGTTGCTGCTGGCCTCCGGAAAGTTCGCGAATGTGACGCTGGGCCAAAGGGCCGATCTCCAACCGGTCCAGCATGTCGGCAACCAGCGCCTTGTGCGATCGTGAGGGCCACGGCAACCAGCCCATCTGACGATGGAGCCCCATCAGCACCACGTTTTCCACCGAGACCGGGAACGACCAGTCAATCACCCCAACCTGTGGCACGTAGCTAACGTTCGACGGCGACGAACCAGGCCTGACTCGTCGGCCCCCCACAGTAATCGCCCCCTGAACCCGCGGCACCAACCCTACCAACGACCGCAACAGTGTGGTTTTGCCCACTCCACTCGGACCGATTACGCCCACGAATTGTCCGGGAGCGATCTCTATCGACACGTCCTGCAGGACCAGGCGCTGGTGATATCCACAACTCATGTTCCGAATTTCGATTCCTGCCCCTTTGCAGGTCGCCGGGCCGTCAGGAAGCGAACGTGTCAACGGGATCAACCGAGGACATCAGCGATGCATCTCCCCCCAGAGCCTCGGCCATGATTTCCAGGTTCCGCTTCATCATTCCGATATAGGTATGCGCCGGATCATCGACATCACCCGGTGGCTCATCATCACGCAGGTCATCTACGTAGGTCGCTCCCGTCTCACTGGCAATCTGCTCGAGAACTCCGCTGGGAAACACTTCGGATCCGAAAATTGCCGGCACATTCTCGTCCCGAATCTGGTCGATCAGGGCGGCCACGTCCTGCGGCGAGGGCTCCGAAAAGTCCGATGGCTGGATCGCCCCAATCACCGTCATCCCGTAATTGGGTGCGAAGTAGGCCCACGAATCGTGATATGTCAGCAGGCGCCGGTTCTCCTCCGGAATAGACTCCACCGTTGCCCGCACCGCCTCGTCGAGCACCTTAAGCGCCGCGGTATACAAGTCCAGATTTCCTTCGAAATAGCTGACATTCTCAGGATCCAGCCGCGACAGTTCAGCCGTCACCAACTCGGCATAGTCGATAGCAAAGGGCACATTTGTCCACAGATGGGGGTTGGGGTGACCTTCCTCTTCCGGGAACGAGAAGTCGTATGCGTACTCCTCCGGCGTTACCGTTTTGTCACCCAGCGTGAACACCTCCGCTTCATCAGGCAGATTGGACTCGGCCAGTTCGATGGTCGGATTCTCGAGGTCGAGCCCGTTGGCGATCAGGATGTCTGCCTTCGACAGAATCACCGCGTCCGACGGGACCGGCTCGAAGGTGTGGGAGTTCACGCCATCCGGGACGATGCCGCGCAGGCTGATGCGATTGCCCCCAATGTTGCGCACGATGGAACTGATTGGCGCCACAGTGGTGGCTACATTCAGCATTTCGCTGTTCCCAAGTTCATCGCTCCATCCGAGCGGAGCGGTCGCCATTTGCTGGCCAAATACCCGATGCGGAAACCCCATCGCTACCCCACTGAGCATGCCGATGGTGATGAGCATGGTCCGCCGATTTAGTGATCCGGATGCAGGCTTCATGTAAACACCTCTCCCTTGTTCATCGGCAGGCGCTGACAAAAGATGCAGATGCAACTTTTTGCATCAATCTAGCGGACGAACGTACCCGGCACAATAGGTGCGCCTTGCCCGAGCTTCCTTTAGTGTCATGTGCGCTGAGCAGGTTAGTAGCTACTCGATATCTCAGGGGGTCCAGATCGCGGCCAAGCGCGATTCGCCGGTCATACGCCTGATGATCTGTTCGGGTGACTCTCGAGTCCAAAAGCGATCCGGCTAGGCACCAAAAGGCAGACACTCCATTGAGTGCTTGCCTCGTCCTCGATTACCAGGTCACCAGCCGTCAGGCGACACGATGTTGGCCGGCCAGCCATCGGGAAGCGCCTCCCTGAACATCGCAATCACCTCGGACTCGTCGTAGCCGGCAATGCCGCAGCCCACCCGGGTCAGCCGGAAGGTCAGGTCCGGATGGTCGGCGGCATACCCAACGAACCGGTCGATCGCGTCCTGAAACAGCTGACGCCCGTTCATGGTCGGAATCGCGTAGGACTGGCCCTGCAATCCCTCCCCCTGGCCGACCAGCGCCCCAAACCTCCACGGCCTGGCGTGCCGCTCCACCGGCATGGTGCCCGGTCACATGACTGCCAAACACGAAGATCTCATTGGGTTGCAGATCAGTGATCATGTGGCCCCCTCCTGTGGTGACGAGGTGACCACCGTATCACGCCGCAGGACGGGCATCTGCCGACGAGGCGATCAGGTCCACGGCAAGCGCTCGTCCCGGCCGCGATGCCGGAACCGGTCGAAATCGCGAAATGGGCACCCGTGCCTCGCGATGCACTGTCACGGTCGAGGGATGAGTGGAAACCTGCGCCTGGTGATCCCAACCCAGTCGCTCGTCTGCCATGTCAGGAAGCCGAACTCTCCGAGGCCGGGTCCGCCACGGGCCAATCGCGCGAAAGGAGAGCAGGAATGCCACGAATCCCAGAGGGACGGCGAGAAGCAGGGCAGCGGATACCAGGGCGAGCGAGAGTGGCATGTGACGGTCTCCAACAGCGACAGCGATGCAGGACGGCTCCCACGTTCCACTCTATTGACAACAAGACAATGGCACATCGGTGATGGTACTGATTTGCCCGGGCACCTCATACGTAATCACCGCACCACCTGCGTACGCCCATCACGTCACCAGGCCTTACTGCTGCAGGTCGCGAACTTCGCCGGGTATCATGC
>JAEZJB010000021.1 GCA_023415845.1 Chloroflexota bacterium
ACCGGGGGCACGACGCCAAGCAGCAGCCAGGCGGTGATGAGGGCGACCGGTGGGAGGGCGGCCATCAGGATCGAGGCGATCGAGGCGGGCCACTGGGTGTTGACGAGCGCCATGCAGACATACCCGACGACGCCGGCGCCGAGCGCGATGACGACGATCGCGCCTGTCTCCTGGAAGGAGGCGCGGCGGATTTCGCCCGGCAGGCCAGGCAGGAAGACCAGCAGTGGAATTGTCGACAGGATGAGAGCCCAGGTGCTCAGTTCGAGGCCGGAATAGCGCCGGAGCAGCGGCTTCTGGAAGATGTAGTAGAGGGCTTCCGAAAAGGCGCCGCCGAGCAGGATGAGCGCGCCGGTGGTGAAACCCACCGCCTCGCGCTGGCCGGTGACGAGAATGGCGGTGCCGGCGAGGGCGATGACGATGCCAATCCAGCCAAGCAAGGTCAGGCGTTCGCCCAGCAGGAAGCGGGCGAGGATGGCGGTCATGACCGGCAGCGTGGCGAGCAGAAAGGTGGCGGTGCCAGGGTCGACCGACTCGACACCGAAGCTGAAGGCGAGCTGGGTGATGGTGACACCGACGAAGGCGAGGGCAGCGATCTTCGGGAGGTCGCGCAGGGGCGGAATGGGCATGCGGGTGGCGATCGCGATGCCGCCCAGCGCGGCGGACATGATGAGGAAGCGGAGGAGGGTGAGGTGGGCGGGGGAGTAGCCTTCGAGGCCTATGCGAACAAATACGGCCGACGAGCCCCAGGTGAGCACCATGATGATGGCGGCCGCGACAGTGGTGGCCGGTCCACTGCGCGCAGGGGCGGAGTAGGGATCAGGCAGAATGGTAGACACGCAGGAGGAACCTCGAAGTAGCCGATCGGAACATCATCCGCGGAAGTATCGAGGCCAAACGCCGCGCTGAACAGGGATGACGTGGCGGGGGTGCTTCACTCCCTCCGCACGGCGCCCGGTTCCTGGCGCAAACGAGGACGTACCAGGCGGTTGCTGCAAGTGGCGGGGTGTGATGCGATGGGGACCGTGATCGAAGAACTCGTGGTGCCGGACGATGACCTTGACGCGGCGTTTCCTGCGTATGCCGAGCACTTCGAGGTCCGAAATGCGAACGAGGCGGCGGTGCTGGGAGCGGCGGCCCCGTTCGTGGACCCGCGCGAGATGCTGCCGTACTTCCACGACCAGGGGCGGCTGCGCAAGCGCCTGTATGTTGCGCGGCTCGATGGGGAGGTTGTGGGTCAGGCGCTGTTCGAGCGGTCGCTGGACCCGAGCGATCCCGTCGGCTGGATCTATGGCGGCGTGCTGGTCCGCGCCCGGAACCAGGGCGTGGGTACTGCCCTCTTCGACCGAGTGGAGGCGGATGCAATTGCCAGCGGGAGCACGACATTGCAGTCATTCGTGCTCCACGGTGATGCGACGGGACCGCGGGTGACGGCGCGAGCGGGAGTCGGTGACCTTCCGCAGGAGGATCCCGGCGTTCGGTTCGTGAGGGGACGAGGATGGCAACTCGGACAGGTCGTGCAGTGGAATGTGCTCGACCTGCCATTCGATCCAGAGCGGATGGAGGCGCTCTGGCAGGCAGCACTGCGGGCAGCGGGCCTCGACTATCGGATCCGGACGTGGGTCGGGCTGAGTCCGGACGAGCGACTTGCCGGCCTGGCCGAGCTGGCAGCGGCGATGGAGCGGGACGTGCCGCGCGGAGATTTGGATGGAATGATCTCGGAGTGGACGCCCGAGCAGGTGCGACGAGACGAGGAACGGGAAGCCGCCGGGGGCCGCAGCGCGTTGACTGCCGTGGCCGAGCATGTGCCGACCGGGATGCTGGTGGGGATGACGCGACTCTCGCTACCGAGCGATCTGGCGCATCCGGTGAAGCAGAAGGTGACAATTGTCCGGCGTGAGCATCGCGGGCGTCGGCTGGGGATGCTGCTGAAAGTTGCGAACCTGCGACTGCTGAGGGACGAGGTTCCGGAGGCATCGCTGGTGGTGACGACGAATGCTGCAGAGAACCGGCAGATGCTGGCCATCAACATTGACCTGGGCTTCCGGACGGTGGGGTACACCGGCGCCTGGAAAAAGGTGATCACGCCCGCGCGCACACGAGCCTGATCACGAGATCGGCACGGTGGCGAGTGGAGTCAACCAGGTCGGCGTTCGGGGAGTCGACGGTGCGAACCCAGGCGGCGGACTCGGCGGGCGGATGGCCGTGCCCGATGCGGCGACGGAGGAGGCGGGCGGTGCGTTCAGTGGCGGGCAGGTCGAGGAACCAGGTCTCGTCAAGCAGGGGGCGCACCCCTTCCCAGCCGAGGGTGTCGAGCAGCAGGTAGTTGCCTTCGGTGATGACCAGCGGGGTGTGACGGAAGACGGGGATCGCGCTGCCGATCGACTCTTCGAGGTGGCGGTCGAAGGTGGGGGCGTAGATGACCGGTGCCTGCTGGTGGCGGAGGCGGGCGAGCAGGTTCACGTAGCCGTCGACGTCGAAGGTGTCGGGTGCGCCCTTGCGATCGCGGCGACCGAGGCGGAGGAGTTCCTGGTTGGCGAAGTGGAAACCATCCATCGGGACGAGGACCGCGTCGTCACCGAGGGCGGCGAGCAATTCGGCCGTGAGGGTCGACTTCCCGGCACCGGGTGCGCCCGTAATGCCGAGCAGGCGGCGTTCTCCCTGCCGGGCAAGGTGACGGGCACGGCCGACGAGCGCGGCGATCGTCAGTTCGGTGAGAGGCGATGCTGGCGAGTGGAGGTCGGTCACGCGGGGCCTTTCGTGGAGCGAGATAGCTGATAACGCACAGTGCGGAGGATATCCTGCTGGACGCCCGAAGATCAGTCATTCGAAGCGTGAGGGTCGACGCGGGAGGTGAACGCCGCGATGACGAGATTCGCGACGGTGGCCGGGTCCAGACCTTCCGTGTCGATGGGCGTGCCGAAGCGAGGATCGTTGGCGGCAGCCAGGCCGGAGCCGAGGTGGGAGAGGCACCAGGCGTGGCCGCCATCGCTGGTGGGACGACCGAGAATCCGACGGCGGAGGGTCTCAGGCGAACAGGTGAGCCGGATTGGGATAACGGTTTCACCCGCGCGGCCCCAGCCGGAGACGATCTCCGAAAAGTAGTCGAAGCTCCAGAGGTTCATGGGGATGACCAGGAGCGGGCGCCATTCCTGCTGCAGGCGGAGTCCAATGTCGATGACGAGGTGTCGCCAGAGCGGCAGGTCCTGATAGTCGTCGCCGAGTGCCTCGCGGCCAAGGACTTGAGCGAGACAGGTGCCGACCAGTTCCGGATCGAAGAGACCAGCGTCGGGAAGACGTTCGGCCACGAGCTGCGCGGTGGTCGACTTCCCGATGCCAAATGGTCCATGGATGAGGAGGAAGGGCATTGGTCAATGCCTGGTCGGGAGGTGGCGGGCGAAGGGCGGAGGTTTACGGTTCGAGCCGCGTCACGCCGGGATAACGGTCCATCTTCCGGTCGAAGGTGTAGATGGCGTCGAGGCCGAGGGATTTGGTGAGCGCCAGGTGGTAGCAATCGGCGAAGTCGAGAGCGGGTTGTTCCGTCCAGAAGCGGAGGGCGTCGATGACGGCTTCCTTGTGGGCCAACTGGATGCCAGGGACTTCGATCACGGCAATCAACGCAGAGGCGGCGACCTCGCGAGGTGCTTTCGCCAGGCCCACCAATATGTGGACCGCTTCGAAGACGGCGGTATCCGGACAGTACACGTTTTGCCTGCCCTGACGCACTGCCAGGAACAGGCGTGATGCTCGTGGCGAGTGATCGCTATGGTCATTCAGCAAGTGGCGCAGGATGAGATTGGTGTCAATCACCGCGGGCGGATTACCTGTCACGGTCGTTATTGTCCGCTGTTTCGGCGATATGCCGTGCGACCCACCGACGTTCTTCCGCGGGATCGGGGTTTCGGGTGTAGGCGTAGGCAGCAAGGGAACCGGCGGTGGGATCGTCCACATGTTGGGGTTGGACGATCACGAGTTCACGGCCACGCCGCTCGATCAGCAGATCATCGCCTTCGTCGATGTCGAGCTCCTTCCGCAGGTTGGCGGGGAGCGTGATCTGGCCCTTGTGCCGGACTCTCATGCGCTGGAGCGACATGGTGTGCCTCCCGAAGCTGTGATACTGGTGACAGGCCCTGGTGCTTTTGGAACGTCGTTCCTGTCTGGATACGCTGTGTCGAACCCACCAATGCCAGCGGTCCCGCAACAGTACGAGTATTCCGCTTGAGTCTTACTCTAGCAGAATAGTCGTACGTTGGTGCCGATGGTGAGAAAACCTGGTGAAGGCGTCAGTCGGCGGCGATGGCGGTCGGGTCACCGCCGGTGTGGAGCAGCGCGAAGTACTTCGCGTCGGGATGCGGGACCACGATGGCGGCGGTGGTCTGCTCGGGATCGAACTGGAACCCGTCGGTGAGGGAG
>JAEZJB010000107.1 GCA_023415845.1 Chloroflexota bacterium
AGCCGGTGAAGGTCACCACCGTATCGACCCCCAGAATCTGCGCCGCCTCGATCGTCTGCTTCATGTAGTCGATCCGCATGGCGCGCATTTCCAGGTCGGCCGAGAGCAGGTTCAGCATCGGGGCCAGTGATGCGATCCGCACGCCATGCTGGTCCAGCATCTCCCGCACATCATCCCCTCCGGAGGCCACGATGCCGGGAATATCGAGATGCCCGGGAAAAGTGGCATCGCCAATGGGTCGATTCCCCGGCCCCACATTCACCTCCAGCGCCCTGATATCGTGCGCCGCGGACCAGGCCACGAGTTCTGGAAGCGGGGTCGGTTCAACCCCAATCAACGTTGCAAAGCCGATCTGCATGCCGCTCGCGCTCCTGATCCGGCCGCCGTGGTCATCGCTGGCCGGGAATGATCTGCTTGTGATTGCTGCGGCAGATCATCCACGGTCTGAACCTGCCGTCAAGCATCCAGGCGACCTCTCCATCACCTGCCCGGCAGTGCAGCTCTCGAACGACGAATCCTTAGCGCCAGCCGCCACGTTCCCGCCCCGCAGCGTCAGCGGTCATGGCAGCACCAGCGCCAGGCCGAACGCTACGCTGCCAACTGATGGCGAATGACCGACACGCCTCCACCAGCTAAGCTATCGGGGCCGGCTGGCTCCCCTGCGGCGGCCTCTCGCTCGTGGCAGACCACCAGGACCAGCCACTTCCAGCAGCAGACATCGACCGACACGACTATTTCGGGGGCACCGTGAGCACATCAATCACCATTCTCGACGGCGGCATGAGCCGCGAACTGATGCGACTTGGCGCTCCCTTCCGGCAACCAGAGTGGTCCGCCCTCGCGCTGATCGAAGCACCCGCCTTTGTCGAACAGGCCCACCGGGACTTCCTGGCGGCCGGTGCGGACGTGATCACCACCAACTCCTACGCAGTTGTGCCCTTCCACATCGGGGAAGAACGCTTCGCCAGCGAGGGCGAGGCCCTCGCCAGCCGCGCGGGTGAGGTGGCTCGCACGGCGGCCAGCGAGGTCACCGGTCGCTCCGTACAGGTGGCCGGATCGCTGCCACCATTGTTCGGCTCCTATCGCCCCGATCTCTTTGACCCGCTGCGGGCCGCTGATCTTCTCGCTCCCCTGATCTCCGGTCTCTCACCGTGGGTCGATCTCTGGCTCGCCGAAACCCTGTCGTCCACCGCCGAGGCCAGGGCAGTCCGTGCCGCCCTGCCCGATGACCATCGGCCGCTCTGGGTCTCGTTCACCCTCGACGACACCAGCGACCTCGAAGCCATCGCCAGCGGCGACCAGGAACCAGTCCTGCGCTCGGGAGAGTCGATTGCAGCGGCCGTGAGTTGCGTGCAGGAGATTGGCGCCCAGGCCCTTCTCTTCAATTGCTCGCAGGCCGAAGTCATGGCCCCAGCGCTATCGGCCGCTCGCCGAGCCCACCCTGAGCTTCTCCTTGGCGCCTACGCCAATGCCTTCGTCCCTTCGCGGAAGGAAGGCGCCGCCAACGAGGGCCTGAGCGATATCCGCGCGGATCTTGATCCGGAGGAATACGCCAGCATCGTGACGACCTGGATTGCCGCTGGAGCCACCATCGCCGGAGGCTGCTGCGGCATCGGTCACAATCACATCGCTCGGCTGGCCTCGCAGCATCGGAGTCCGGAATGACCCCGTCAAACTCGACCAAAACGGCGCTTGCCAACGGTCAGTACGCGATCGGCACCATGGCGTTCGAGTTCGCCTCACCAGGACTCCTGCGCATCGCAGCCAACGCCGGAGCTGACTTCATCATCCTCGACATGGAGCACTCCGGCTGGGGCATCGACACCATCCGCCAGTTGCTGGCCACCAGCCACGGATCCGGCATCACGCCCCTGGTCCGTGTCCCGGCCATCCTGCCGCACCTGCTCACCCTCCCGCTCGACGCCGGTGCGCACGGTCTGATGGTGCCAATGGTCGAAACCGCCGAGCAGGCCCAAATGATCGCCACGGCCACCCGCTATCCGCCCTGCGGCCGCCGAGGGTCCGCCTTCGGTCTCGCCCACGACGGCTACTCAGGTGGCGACATCGTCCCGAAAATGCTCGCCGCCAACGAACGCCTGCTCCTCATCGCCCAGATCGAGACGGCCACCGGTGTGGAGCATGTCGACGCCATTGCCGCTGTCGAAGGCATCGATGTCCTCTGGGTCGGCCACTTCGACCTATCGGCCTCGCTGGGCATTCCCGGCGAATTCGACCATCCACGCTATCGCGCGGCCGTCGAGAAGGTGCTCCAGGCCAGCGAACGCCACGGCAAGGCAGCAGGCATCATGGCCTCTGATGTTGCCACCGCCCGTCAGCATCTCGCCGCTGGATTTCGCGCCATCGCCTACAGCGCCGATCTATGGATTTACGGAACCGCTCTCGGGACCGGTATCGGCCAGATTCGACTGCCTGACCCGGCCCACGAGTGACGTCGGGATCAGTCCCCCTCTGGCAGCGTTCGCCAGTTGGCCGCATTCCAGTAGCTCAACTCGAACCCCGCCCCGATCGCGATGTTCTCTGGCACCAGCCGCTTCGAAATCGCATAGGTATCAGCCGGCCGGTTGACGAGCGGGATCACCGCCACGTCCTCGATCAGGATGTCGTTCAGGGCAATCAGCAGGTCACCCGCTTCCTCCAGCGTCGCCGCCCGCTCCAGCTGCTCGAAATTCGCATCGAACGTCGGGTTGGCATACCGCTGGTAGTTGCGCCCCTGCCAGTCGTTGCTCGCCTGGGCAAAATGCTCGTTGTCCGGACCGGCATACCAGCCCGCAATGAATGAGACCGGGACCGGCGACGACGGGCTGTTCGAATACATCGCGATATCCCAGTAATTGTGGGCGATGTTCTGGTCATTGCCGGGTGAACTGTCGAAGAACGTCCCCGCATCGATCTGCACCAGCCGCACCTCAAACCCGATCGCTTCCAGTGCCGCCTTGACGACCTGCTGCGTCTTCTGCCGCACAGCATTGATGGAGGTGGCATAGGTCAGTACCAGCCGCACACCCTCCTTCTCCCGCACACCCTCGTTGAGGCTCCAGCCTGCATTGTCCAGCAGGGCGTTGGCGGCGTCGGGATCGTAGGTCCATGAGGTGTTTGGCGACTCGAAAAATTCAAGCCCGGTCAGGATATTCGCGGTCGGACGTGCTGCCAGTCCGAAGAACTCATCCACGATGATCTGCCGTGGAATCGCCAGCGCCATCGCCTGCCGCACCACCGGATCGGTCAGGAACGGGTGCGGGGTGTTCGCCTCCGATCGCTGCCCATCCACCACGGTGTTGGGATCACTGAAATTGAGGTGAATGCGCTCGATCCCGACACCCTGCTGCGAAACCAGCGCCCCGGGCGCGTCATCGTCACTGGCGAGCTCTTCCAGCACGGCCGGTTCCACCTGCAGGTTCCAGGCGTAGTCATAATCACCGGTTTGCAGCACGGCGCGTGCCGCCGACGCCGGATCGCCTCCGCCCTTGATCTCAATCGATCCGAAGAACGGCTTGTCCGGCTCGCGGTAGCGATCGTTGGCGACAAGGTGGACGCGATCGTTCGGCTGGAATTCCGTAATCACAAACGGGCCGGTGCCGATTGGGTAGAGGAGGAAGTCGGGATTGTTGCTCGCCAGCGGCACGTCATCGAACGCGTGCGCCGGCAGGATCGGCCCGGTCGTCCCGCCCACAAATGGCTCGAACCAGGCCGCCGATGCTTCCCGGAAGGTGACGACGGCCGTCAACTGATCGGGAGTCTCGACATCCTCGACCGTGGCCCACGTCGCGTACTGGATCGCGGCATTCTCCGGATTGGTGATCCATTCCCAGGTGAACTGGATATCTCGTGAGGTGAGCGGGGTGCCATCGGACCAGGTCACATCGGGCAACAGCCTGAACGTGACCCTGAGCAGATCCTCCGCCAACAGTCCATTCTCGACCGTCGGCACCTCGGTCACCAGCGTCGGGCTGATTGAACCGTCCGGGAGGTAGCTCATCAGCGGTTCCTGCACCAGCGAGCCGATCAGCAGGTCCTTGGTCCCCACCGAGTGCTGGGCGTTGGCCATGGTTGGCGCCTGCCACTGGATGATGCGCAGCTCACCGCCTTCTCCTCGCGCCTGGTTCTCGGTGCCAACTGCCGGACGGCCATTCCAGCTCGCGCCCGCGGTTGGCGTGGCTGGCTGCGCCCCTGCCGGCCAGGCCACGCCAGTTGCCGCCACGGTGCCCGCCACGATGGACTGAGCCAGCAATGTTCGTCGATTGATCACGGTCATGGAATGCGCTGGTCCTTCGAGAGCGAAAGCGGCGGACGGGATGTCGACCCACCCCGCCCCGATGTCAGTCCTCAATCTTCCGCCCCCGGATGACCTTTCGGCAACTGGCCACCAGGCGGATCACCTGACGCCAGCCACCACTGGCTCAGGCATCCCTACGATCGTCACGCGGCTGTTCCCTATTGGCGCGACGCTCCGCTCCCACGTCTCGGATCAGATGCTTCTGCTGCATGCGCTCCACGCCATCAAGTCCTGTTCTCGTCAGGTGTAGGTGAACTGGGCCGAACCGGTGCAATCTGCACTCGCCGTGATCCGCACCCAGTGGGCGCTAAAGCCTTCCGGGAAGGCATGAAAGCCGTACCCACCTCGACCAGTGCTGATGGTCGTATATGGCACCCACTCCTGCGTCCCGAGGAAATCGATCTCGACCAGGAAGTCCACCAACTTGCTGCCGTCATGCGGACTGAGGCGAACTTCCCGATCCCTCGACTTCACCCGCAGTGAGCGGACCAGGCATCAAGGTCACGCTGCTTGA
Source organism: Chloroflexota bacterium (assembly GCA_023415845.1). Taxonomy (GTDB): domain Bacteria; phylum Chloroflexota; class Chloroflexia; order Thermomicrobiales; family UBA6265; genus JACCYX01. The sequence goes on from JAEZJB010000107.1 coordinate 4,809, forward strand.
TCACCACACTCCCGAATGTGCCTTCCGCCAGATCGCAGAGGTCGGCCATCGTCAGCCTCCGGTCGGTGTACTCGATCATCAGCACCGGCTTTCCGGCCATGGCATAGGGCATCATCTCGTCGCACCAGTCATCGACCAGGCAATCCTCCGTCACGGCGAAATCGAACGCATCGACGAGCTCGGCCGCCAGCTCGGGTACGTTCTTCTGGCCAATCGCCAGCCCGCGACCATGGGCTTCCGCCGCCAGCCAAAGATTGAGAGCCAACTGGTCCTCGTGCGTCAGCGGAAACCCGGTCTCGGTCAGGTAGGTATCCACGTTGTCCGGGTCGACCGCATCGAACCCCTTCGCCACGCAATCATCGAGCCGCGCACCCAGAATCGGCCCCAGCACGTCCAGCTGCCGGATATCGACAAACCGCTCTCCCGCCCAGCCAGGATAGGCATGGCCCAGCAGCTCCGCCGGATAGGCGCCCGCATCGGTGCGCCATTCCTCCCACGCCCCGGCGTTGATGTAGCAGATCGCCGACATCCCCTCGCGGTGCAACCGGTCCACGTCCGCCGCAGTCGCCTCGGCGCCATCGATCTCCACCACCGTCACCTCACCCAGCGCCTCCGGCTCGAACTCCGCCAGCTGAATATCCCAGGCCAACCCCTCCGCTGCCGGGAATGATGCCTCCGGGGTCGCGGCCAACCCCGACCACCCACTCACCACCAGCAAAAGCACCAGCCCCAGACCGCTCCCTGTCCGACTCCAACCACGCATCGGATCCTCCCCAGTTCAGCCACTTCGGCCGCACGCACTCGCGTCCATCGAACGCCGCTCACATACCGGCCGCGACCTGTCCACGATATCCCCGCAGCCGGGTCCCCATCGCCCCCAGCCTCGCCAACACCGCCCCAATTGCGCAGACCAGGATCGCGCTGCGCACATCCACCGACGTCGCCAGCGCCCCGCCCAGCACCGCTCCGATCGCGCTGCTGCCGTAAACCAGGAACCGATGGCTGGCCGTCACCCGCCCCTGCAGGTGGTCCGGGGTCACGGTCTGCCGCAAGGTCCACTGGTGGATGTTCGCAATCGCTCCCGTGAAGCCCTCCACCGCCCGCGACAGGGCCAGCACGACCAGCACCACCCCCACCGGCCCGAACACGAAGGGAGTGACAAGCCAGGCGGACGCCTCCAGCACCCATCCCCAGATGATCGCGTTCCCGATCCCGAGCAGGCGCCCGGCACGGTCCGCCAGCATCGCGCCCGGAATCGCGCACAATCCGCCCAGCGCGAAGATGCTCCCGATCATCAGCGCGCTCAGGTCCAACTCACGGGTGGCATACAGAATGAACATCGCCGTGATCCCGCCCGTGAACAGGCCCGACGCCATCGAGGTCACCATGATCGGCCGCAGCTGCGGATGCCCGAACAGCGCCGCGAACCCTTCCCGCAGCGCGGCCAGCGGCGAACGGCCGTCCTGCTCCCCACCGCCACGCTCCGGCTTGCCGATCCGTCGCACCAGCACCGCCGAGGTCAGGTAGCTCACCGCATCCACGAACAGGGCCAGCGGCGCCGAAAGCACCTGCACCAGCACCCCTCCCAGCCCCGGTCCCGCCGATTCCGCCACCGAATGGCTCACCTGGATCCGGCTGTTCGCCGCCACCAGGTGCCTCTTTCCCACCAGCGACGGGATATAGGCCATTCGCGCGATCTCCCCCGTCGCCGACAGCAACCCCACCCCGGCCGCCACCAGGCACAGGTGCAGGAAGAAGATCTGCCCCCACAGGTAGGCCACCGGCACCGACAGCAACAGTGCGGCACAGGCCAGGTCGGTCGCGATCATGATCGGCCGCCGCCGCACCCGGTCGATCCGCAACCCCACCGGCAGGCTCACCACCAGAAACGCCCCTTCTCCCACCGCCGCCAGCGCCCCCATCTGCAACGGTGACACCCCCACCTCGATCGCCGCGATCAGCGGTATCGCCAGCGCCGTGACCTGCGATCCGCCCAGCGACGCACTCAATGCGCCCCACAACCGGTAGAAGTCGGCCTGCAGTCCGGGATGACCGATTGCCGGGATTCGAAGGTGAGGTCGGAAGGTCCGCGTCGCCATCTGCCACGTCCCGGGTAAATAACCACTAAAAATCTTTATGATGGTAAGACACTAGGTGGTACACTCTTACCTGTCAAGAACACCAAAGGGGTAAGTCATGACAGCGGACAACAAGCGCAACAAGCAAACCCTCGGACAGGGCGCGGTATCCGGGATGCCGCGCCTGCTGGGTGATCGCCTCTGTTTCGACTACATCAATACGCTCGAGAAATACCACCGGGACGGTCCCTGGGAGTTCCTGCCGGGGTACGACGAACTCGCTCTCTGGGGCCAGCACGTCCGGCGCTTCAGCCCCGCAGCCGTCGCCGATGCCCGCCAGTGGGGCGAGGCCCATCCCGCCGCGGCCACCGCCCTCTACCGGCAGGGCATGGATCTGCGTGCCTGCCTGACCCGGATCTTCACCGCCATCGCCAAAGACGAAGATCCATCCCCGGCCGATCTCCACCAGCTCCAGGCGGCCCACTGGCAACCCGAGGTAATCCTCACCCGCCCTCCCGGCGCCGAGCACTTCGCGTGGAACTGGACCCAGCCCGACCGGCTGGTGGAAAACCTGCTCTGGCAGGTCGCATCGTCAGCGGTGGAAACCCTCACCACCGACGATCTCGGCCGGATCAAGGAGTGCCGGGGTGGCGCCGACGATTGCGGCAGCATCTTCTACGACAGCAGCCGCAATGGCTCCCGTCGCTGGTGCAGCATGGAAGGCTGCGGCAGCCGCGCCAAGATGCGCCGCCACTACGCCCGCTCCCGCTCCAACCCGGCCTGACGCCCCCGGCGCTGGGTCAGCCGACGAGCGCGTTGAACAGATGCGTGAGGGTCGCCGCCGGGTCGGTGGTCAGGCCGGTGTGCACCGCCGAGGGCTGCACGATGGTCGAGCTCGGCGCGACGAGCCAGTGGAACCGTTCGGCCCGCTCCATCTGCGCCACCGGCCCGCCGTCCTGCTCGCCATGCGCCACCGCCGCCATCGCCACCAGCTGCGATTCCACAAAGTCCGGGTCGGTTTCCGGCGAGATCGCCTGCAGTTTCCACGGGTCGAGCGACCACTCCATCCCCAGGAACCGCAGCGACCGCGAGAAGAGCACCACCCCCGCGTTGATGCACTCGCCCCGCTCCACCCGCGGCACCACCCGGATCACCGCGTAGAAATAGGCCTGCGGCTCACTCACGACGCCGCCCCCTCGTCGCCCTGTCCGGATCGATCGCCCCGACATTGGCTTCCGTCCGCGCCGCCTCAGCCCCGGCGATGAACGGGCGCGGCGCTTCCAGCCGCGACATGAAGTAGTCGAGATACGCCTCGCGCTGGGCCATCGCGTTCCCGATCGGTTCCTCGTCGTCCAGCCATTCGTCCGGAATCGAGCCGATCACCGCCCACAGGTCCGATTCGGTCAGCCGGTCGGCCAGCCGCCGGTCCGCTTCCACCAGCGACCCGGCTTTCGGCAGCAAGACGTGGTCCCTGATCAGCGGGAACGGTTTCCGCCCATCAGCCTGTGGATCGGTCCACCGGTGGTGCGGCAGGATCGACGCTCCCTGGTCGATCAGCCAGAGGTTGCCGTGCCAGCGCAGCATGTTCGGGTTGCGCGCTGTCCGGTCCACATTCGCGATGAAGGCGTCGTACCAGACGATGTCGGCCGCCAGCACCGGGTCGACCGGCTCCCGCATTGCCAGGTCGAACGGCAGCGCGCCCGGCAGGAAGTCCAGCCCCAGGTTCAACCCCACCGACCGGTCGAGCGGCCCCTTGATTTCCGGGTCGGGTTCGCCCAGCGTCAGCGCCGCCGGCAGGTCGACCAGCACCAGGCCCGGCACCCGCAATCCCAGCAGGCGCCCGATTTCGCCGGCAATCAGTTCGGCCACCAGCGTCTTCGCGCCCTGGGCCGCTCCCCGCAATTTGACGACGTACAACCCGTCGTCGTCGGCTTCCATCAGGGCCGGCAACGACCCGCCTTCACGCAGCGGCAGGACGTACCGGGTGGCGGTGACCCGGGGCAGGTGAAACCCCTGGTGCACCTCGAACGAGTCGGACATGAGATCGCGCTTCCATTCCAGAACGGTGGTGATGAGCCTCCGGATCGCCCGGCGGTCCCTAACGATACGCGATCTTTCCCACCCCGACACCACAGGCCGGGCCCCTTCGTTATCATGATTTGGGGTACCCCAACATACCTGCAAGGGGCCCAGGGTTGGATATGCCGCACCATGCGGCGGAAGGAGATTGCGTTCATGCTTTTCCGGCAGTTACGCGTGCTTGGCCTGATGCTGGCCCTGATTGGAGGCATCGCTTCCGCGACCTCCTCCGTTGGCGCCCAGGATCCTCCCACCAGTCCCGTGCTCGTCATGGTCGTGACCTGCGCCGAGGCCGACTGCGCCGATGTCGATACCGCCCCGCGCGAACCCGGTATCACCGTCACCGCCTGGGATGCGGTCGACGATGTCTTCCTCGCCTCCTGCACCACCGACGCCGGCAGCCAGTCCGGCGGCTGTACGATGGAGATTCCCGACGGCGTCGACTATTACCTGACCTGGGACCCGGCCACGATCGAGGGGTACACCTTCCTTGGTGACCTGATTCCGGTCGAGGGCGAGATGGGTCCGTCCGGCTGGATCATCCCCTTCGCTCCGGAGGCCGTCGATCCGTCGACCACGATCCTGGCCAATGCCGCGCTCTGCACCGACGCGTCGTGCGCCCAGTTCGATACCTTCCTGCTCGATTTCGAGATCGAGGTCTTCAACGAGGCGACCAGCGATTTCCTCGATTCCTGCATCACCCCGCAGGGCTCCCAGAACGATGCCTGCGAGCTCGAGATTCCGGCCAACGTCACCGATTACGTCTTCGACTGGCGGCCCGACCAGGTGCCAGCCGGCTACACCTTCCACAGCGTCATCGTCAGCGACGGCCAGATGGGTCCGGTGATCCACACCCTCGCCTTCGCCCCCGACGAGATCGAGACCGTCAGCGTCCCGGTCAATGCCCTGCTCTGCGCCGATGCCGCCTGCACCGATGGCGCCGGTGACTGGATCCCCGATTTCGAGATTTCGGCCTACCAGGACGGCACCGACCTGCTGCTCGATTCCTGCGTCACCGAGGTCGGCAACCAGTTCGGCGGCTGCGTCCTCCAGATTCCGGCCAACAACCCGGACTTCTACTTCGACTGGGATCCCGCCGCGGTGCCCGCCGGCTACGAGTTCTTCGACATCCTGGTCAGCGACGGCGAGATGGGCCCGGTGGTCCACACCATCGCCTTCGTGCCGGTCAGCACCACCCCGACGGTGACTCCGGCCACCGAGACCCCGGCGACCACCACGCCGGCCCCGACCGCCACGGCCACCTCGACCGCGATTTCCGGCCTGCCGTCGACCGGCTCCACCGGCGCCAGCGAGTCGGGTTCGCCCGGGATGCTGCTGCTGGCCCGCGGCCTCCTGTTCGGCGGTGCCCTGGTGCTCGGCGCCAGCCGCCTCCGCACCCGCTAGCCCTGCCCGCGGGCGGCCCACGCCGGGTCGCCCTCACCCTCGCCAGTCCTGACCTGAGGTCACCCCGGACCGACGAGCGTCCATCCCGATGCCCGGCGGGGAACCATCCCCGCCGGGCATCAGCTTTGCGGGATGATCGAGATTTCGCCGGTCCGCTCCAGCACCGCGTACTTCACCTGGTCCATCCGCTCCAGCCCCTGCAGCGACCGCGCCGCGTGCATGATGTCCTGCTCCGAGATCCGCGTCTTCCGCAGGCGCTCGGCGATCGGCTGGCCGTTGTCGACCAGCACCAGCGGTACGTCATCGAGCAGCGGCCCCAGCTTCGGGAACCGTTGCTGCACGATCGACAGCCCGATTTCGAGGCCGATCAGCGTGATGATCACCAGCAGGGCATTCGTCAGCGAGAAGTCGTTGCCCAGCAATGCCTGCTGCGTCGCCTCACCAATCACCAGCAACAGCACGAAGTCGAACGTGGTGATCTGGGCCAGCGACCGCTTGCCGGCAATGCGATAGATGACGAGCAGGGCGACATAAATGGCCGTCGCCTTGAGCACCGCGTCCATGATGGCTCCTCCGCAGGGATGACTGGCCTAGGGCAGCACGATCTGCCATATCTCGAGCTCGGCTCCACCTTCGATCCCAATGCTGACCGTGTTCGGACCGAGGGCGGTTGGGGTGAGGTCGAAGACGATGGTGACCGGTCCGTCTGCCGGATCGGCGGCGAAGGTCCAGCGCATCCGGTCGGCGCCGGTTTCGACTTCGCTTGGTTCCGGCGAAACCCGCTCGACCTGGCGGGCGGTGGCGGGGTCGAGCCAGACCGTTACCTCACCCGCCACGACCGCCTCCGGGGCCACCGTCAGCGTCAGCTCGGAGAGTCCCTGCCGCCGGACGATCCGCTCCCAGGCGACGGTGAGGGTGTCGTCGGCGCTGTGGCTGGTGCTGGCCGAGAGGGGCCCGTTGCCGAACGCCCCCAGCAGCGCCGCCACCAGGATGATGGCGAACACCACCCAGCCGATCTGTTGCCATCGCCACTGCCGGCGCTGAAAGTCCGGCTGTTCGTCGATCTGCAGGTCGCTCATCCATGCCTCCTTCCACCGGAGGCATCTTAGCCGGACGATTCGCCCCCTCACCCCGCGAGACCGGCCCTTTGCAGCCGGTTCCCCTCAGAAATCCCCTCCCGATCACCAGGTGCGACGCGAATGCGTTGCACAAACCCAAAAACTCACGAACTCGCCGTTTCGTTGATTCCATGGGCTATTCCGGACCACAGTTCGTGCGGAGTTGACGTGGATTCCTGCCATCCCGCCCCTGCGCCACGATCCCGACTCGCGAATCACCACCCGCGAGCGACCCAAAAGACGCCCGTGCTTCGGCGCCTACCTCTCGAACGCATCGCGCACGGCAATTCCCGCCACCACTACGGGCAATCCGTAACCATCAAACGAGCATTCC
>JAEZJB010000139.1 GCA_023415845.1 Chloroflexota bacterium
GACACGGTTGCCGTGAATGATGCCGAAGGTCTGCGTCTGCGATCGGGCGCCGGCTCCGGCAACGCGATCCTCGTCACGCTGCCGAACGGCACACGCGGCACCGTGGTTGGCAACGCCCGCATCGCCGATGCCGACACCTGGATCGAGATTCAGACATCGCTCGGCACTGGCTGGGTCGTTGAGGCCTACCTCGAACCGTCGATTGACCCACCCGATGTTCCAGCGCGGTTTGAGCGTGGCGATGCCGTCGTGGTCAGCAGCGACAGTGTTCGCCTCCGCGAGGGTCCGGGCACGGATCAACCAGTCATCACCACACTTGGCAACGGCATCACAGGCCGCGTCATCGACCCACCATCCGCCGCCGATAGCATTTTCTGGGCGCGCATTGAGACGAGCTATGGCACTGGGTGGGCGGCAGAGGCCTTCCTTTCGCCCGCCAGCGCCGAAAGCGATGAGCCAGCCCCAAACTTCGGCCCGGGAGACCGAGTCTTCATCGACACCGATGGCATCAATCTGCGGGAATCCCCGTCCACCGATGGCGCCAGGGTCACCATCCTTTATCGCAATCACACCGGCACCATTCTCGACGGCCCCACCGAGGCCGATGGTCATGTCTGGTACCAGCTGGAAACCTCCCAGGGCACGGGCTGGGGTGTCGGGCGCTACGTCTCTCCCGACGAATCCGATCCAGGTGGCATCTCGGCGTTCGCCATTGGCGACGAGGTCGAAGTCATCACCGACCGGATGCATCTGCGGGAAGAACCTGGTCAGGCCAGCGCCTCGCTCACCGTCCTTTCCACCGGCGCAACTGGTGAGATCGTCGCTGGACCGCGCTCAAGCGGTGGCTACACCTGGCATCAGATCGAAACCGAAGATGTCACCGGCTGGGGAGTCGGCGACTATCTTGGGCGCCGGTCCAACACCGCGACGTCTGGCTCAGCCGCCAGGGTGATCGACGGCGAACTCAACCTGCGCGACACCCCCGACATTTCCGGCAAGGTCCTGGCCGTACTCCCCGAAAGTGCGATAGTCGAAGTCATCGAGGAAGGTGGCCCAGACCAGGACGACCGGTGGGTTCGCGTCGTGAGCAGCACCTATGGCTCCGGGTGGTGTGTCAGCGACTATCTCGAACGACTCTAGAGCCGGTGGCACACCAGGGCATGTATCCGCAAGCCATCACGTTTCATGCACAGTCTCAAGGTCAATTTCCGGTCCATTTGGTGAGCCAGTGGCGGCAGAAGACAGTTCTTCGACGGCCTGTCGTTGAAACAACCTTTGGTTCGCCGTACACTATCAGGCGAAGAACCGACAGACCGCATCGGTGGTGGCTTCGGCAATGCACCGGTGTTGGTCTTTTGTGCTGAAATGCGTGTCAACTCTGGAAGGCTTAACAGGATGAAAATCGTCCTTCGACAGGATGTACCGAAAGTCGGCGAAGCCGGTACCATCCAAACCGTCTCGAACGGCTATGCCCGCAACTACCTGATCCCGCAGGGCCTCGCCGTGGTCGCTACCGAAGGCGAAATCAAGATGGCCCAGCACAATCTGGCCGTCAAGGAACGCAAGGTTGCGCGCCAGGAAGAGCAGCTTCGGTCGCTCGCCGACAAGATCAATGGCCAGCGGCTGTCCTTTACGGCCCGCGCTGGTGACCAGGGCCGACTCTTCGGCTCCATCACCGCCTCGGACGTTGCGACCGCGCTTGCCGCAGCCGTCGGCGAAGAGATTGACCGCCGCAAGGTCGTGCTCGACGAGCCGCTGCGCCAGGTCGGTGAGCACACGGTCACCGTTCACCTCGTCGGCAAGCTTCGCCCGCAGGTCACGGTTGTGATCGAGGCTGAAGCTGCCGAAGGCGATGCGGTGGAATCGGCTGCCGCCGACTCCACCGAGGGTGAAGCGGCCGAGTAACCTGCTTCGGAATCCAACGGCTGGTCGCGCCCGCGTCGGTGACCAGCCGTTGTCGTCACCTCAGGTGTCAACGATCCGGTGATCCGGCTCCGGCACCTGGTGTTACATGGGCTCAAATTGCCGCCGTTCACCGTGAACGTCACCGGCAGATGATCGATCTGGAGACCGGTTTCCTCCCTTCACACCCGCCGAAGGGATGGTCGCCCCCGCCGACCTGCCACTCCGAAGGACTGTCAGGATGGATGAGCGACTCCCACCACACAATATGGAAGCCGAGCAATCAGTCCTCGGCAGCCTCCTGATCGACCGCGATGCCGTCATTCGCATCGCCTCCTATGTCCGGCCCGAAGACTTCTACATCTCGGCCAACGGCACGATCTATCAGGCAATCCTCGACCTATACAATCGGCGTGAACCTACCGACTTCCTCACCCTCTCCGACGAACTGGAGCGCAAGGGTGTCATCGAAGACGTCGGCGGGGTCGGCTACCTCTCCTCACTCCTCAATGTCGTTCCCACCGCCGTTCACGTCGAGTACTACGGCCGCATCATCGAGCGCACGGCGACGCTCCGCCGCCTGATCGAAGCCGGAACCGAGATCGTCGGCATTGGTTACCAGGATGGTCTCGATGCCGAGGAAGCAATCGACTCCGCCGAGCAGGCGCTGTTCACCGTCTCCCAACGGCGTCAGACGAAAGACTTCCAGTCCATCGCCGACGTGCTCGACCGCTTCTTCGACCGCCTCGACTATCTCACCCAGAACCGCGGCGAAGTCGTCGGCATTCCCACGGGCTTCACCGACCTCGACAAGTTGACTGGCGGTCTCCAGCGATCCGACCTCATCATCCTCGCTGCCCGCCCCAGTATGGGAAAGTCCGCGCTCGCCCTCGGCATGGCCTACGGGGCAGCGGTCCAGCATGGCATGAAGGTCGGCTTCTTCGCGCTCGAAATGTCGGCCGAACAGCTCGTCCAGCGACTGCTTTCCACCGAAACCGGTGTCGACTCGCACCGTCTGCGTCTTGGCCAGATCGACGATGCCGAATGGGACCGAGTTTCCCGCGCCTTTGGCCGGCTCGCCGAAGCGCAGATCTACATTGACGATTCTGCCGCTGCTTCCATCATGGATGTCCGCTCCAAGGCCCGTCGCCTCCAGGCCGAGGTTGGTCTCGATTTGCTGATCGTCGACTACCTCCAGCTTATGACCGGCCGCCGGACGGACAACCGTGTCCAGGAAATCGCCGAGATCTCGCGTGGACTCAAGGGCATCGCCCGCGAACTGAATGTTCCGGTCGTCGCCCTCTCGCAGCTCAGCCGTTCCGTCGAAACCCGTGCCGATCACCGTCCGATGCTCTCCGACCTTCGTGAATCCGGCTCGATCGAGCAGGACGCCGATATCGTGATGTTCATTTATCGCGAGGAGAAGTACGACGAGAATTCGGACCGCAAGGGCATTGCCGAACTCATTGTTGCCAAGCACCGCAACGGCCCCGTCGACACCGTCAACCTTCGCTTCTTTGAACGTCACGCCCGATTTGCCGATCTCGAGCTCTATCGGGAACCGGATCTCTGATGCCCACCACCGGTAGCCGCTCGTCCCGTGCCAGTGCCATCAACCCCACGGTCGTCGACCTGGCAGAAACCATCGTGATTCCCGCATCGTTCCTCCGCGACATCGCTCCGCCGAATCGTTCGCTTGAGGAGTTGCAGGTCAGCCTCGCCTTCTTCCGTGCCCTCGAAGACGCCGGCGGTTTCGCCCAGCCCCTGGCCGAAAAGGCCATCCTGCGCGACCGCATCCTGCGCAATGCCCTGCGCGTCGAAGGCAGTCCGCGCG
>JAEZJB010000238.1 GCA_023415845.1 Chloroflexota bacterium
CCGCTCGAAGTCTTCTGGTGGGTCTCGCCCTTCCTGATCCTCGGCACGGCGGGCTGCCTGCTGATGGGTCACCAGCTCAACGTGATGAGCATGGGTGACGAAACCGCCCGGGCCCTCGGCATGAACACCGCCCGCACGCGCATCATCTGCGCGGTGATGGTGGTGCTGATTACCGGTGCCGCCACCGCCGCCGCCGGACCGATCGGGTTCGTCGGACTCGCCGTCCCGCACATGATTCGCGGCGTGATTGGCGCCGATTACCGCTGGATCCTCGCCTACTCCGTGCTCGTCGGCGCGATCTTCCTGACCGCCGCCGATGTGCTGGGCCGGGTCGTGCTGGAAACCGGTGAACTGCAGGTTGGCATCGTCACCGCCGTGGTCGGTGCCCCGTTCCTGATCTTCCTCGCCCGCCGCGTGAAGGTGGGGCTCTAGATGGTCAGCAACGACTTCGCCCTCCCCCGCCGCAAGCCCGGTCATGTCGTCATCCGCAACCGCTGGTTCCAGGTGCGGGTCAACTACCGCGTGCTGGGCATGTGCCTGATCGCACTCGGCATTCTCTCGCTGCTGGTGGTCTGGGCCATGACCCTCGGGTCCTACCACATCCCGTTCGTCGACGTGTTCAAGTCGATCTGGAACCACGGCGACGACCAGCAGAACTTCATCGTCCGCACGCTGCGCCTTCCGCGCGTGCTCTCGGCCCTGCTGGTCGGGGCGGTGCTGGCGATGGCCGGCGCCATCTTCCAGGGTCTGGTCCGCAACGCCCTGGTCTCGCCCGACATCATTGGCATCAACACCGGCGCGTCGTTGCTGGCGGTGATCTGGATCGCCTACAGCCTGCCCTACAACCTGCTGGTGCTGGCGGCCTTCCTGGGTGCCACCGTCACGGCGATCTTCATCTATCTCCTGAGCTGGAAGCGCGGCATCGATCCCAACCGCCTCATCCTCGTCGGCATCGGGGTCGGCGCCTTCCTCAGCGCGGCAACCACCTGGGTCACCCTCCAGTTCCCGGTCGAGCAGATCAGGCCCGCCATCGTCTGGACGATGGGATCGGTCTACGGCTCAACCTGGCGCGACGTCGTGCTGCTCACCATCGCCTGCTTCGGGCTCGGCATCGCGGCGGTGGCCCTGATGTGGTACCTGCGGGTCCTGCAGCTCGGCGACGACATTGGTCGCGGACTGGGCATGCACCTCGAATTCACCCGCCTCGCCCTGATCGTGGTCGGCTGCGGGCTGGCCGGGGTGGCCGTCGCCGTCGCCGGTCCGATCGGCTTCGTCGCCCTGATGATTCCGCACATCGCCCGGATGCTGGCCGGTCCCATTTCCGGCTCGGTCATGCTCTTCACGGCCCTGCTCGGCGCCATCTTCCTGCTCTTCGCCGACGTGATCTCGCAGCACTATCTCCCGGTCACGCTTCCAGTCGGCGTCGTCACCTCGGCCATCGGCGCACCGTACTTCCTCTACCTGCTCTACAAGTCGAACGCACGGGTGTAGATTTCATGGCACGACTCCTGTCCCAGGACATTTCCCTCGCCTACGGTGACACCACGATCGTCGAGAACCTCTCGCTCTCGATTCCAGATGGGCAGATCACCACGATCATCGGGCCGAACGGCTGTGGCAAGTCGACCCTGCTGAAATCCCTGGCCCGGCTGCTCAAGCCTTCCCGGGGCGCGGTGATGCTCGACGGCCAGGTGATTCACCACTACCCCACGCGCGAAGTGGCCAAGCGTCTCGGCCTGCTGTCGCAACAGGCGATCGTGGTGCCCGGTATTACGGTCGCCGATCTCGTCCGGCGGGGCCGCTACCCGCACCAGGCCTTCATGCAAACCCCATCGAAGGCCGATGAGGAAGCTGTCGACCACGCCCTCGACCTGACCGGCATGCAGGAACTGCGTGACCGGCCAGTCGACCAGCTTTCGGGCGGCCAGCGTCAGCGGGCCTGGATCGCGATGGCGATTGCCCAGGACACCCCGCTCCTGCTGCTCGACGAACCGACGACCTTCCTCGACATCTCGCACCAATTGGAAGTCGTCGATCTCGTCCAGAAGCTCAACCGCGAAGACGGCCGCACCGTGGTGATGGTGCTGCACGATATCAATGAAGCCGCCCGGGCCAGCGATTACCTGGTGGCGATGCGCGACGGCAACATCATCCATGAAGGCACGCCAGAGGAAGTCATCCAGCCCGACGTCCTCCGCGATGTTTACGGCGTCGAAACCGACATCTTTCCGCACCCGACGATGAACCACCCCTACTGCGTGCCGCGCTCGGCGCACGAACCGCCCGCGGCAACGGAGCGGCATGACGGCGACGGGTTCCGCGTCAACGGGATCAACACCGGCTATGGCAAGCGGGTGGTGCTGGAAAACCTCTCGGTCGAAATCGAGGCCGGGCGCGTGACCTCGATCATCGGGCCTAACGCCTGCGGCAAATCGACCCTCGTGCGCACCTGCGCCCGGCTGCTGAAACCCGCCCAGGGGCAGGTGCATCTGGGCGACAACCAGGTGCACAAGGGATCGCATCGCAAACTGGCGCGACGCCTTGCGCTGCTCGCCCAAGGCCAGACGCCGCCCAGCGGATTCCTCGTCGAAGATCTCGTCGCCTCGGGCCGGATTCCGCACCAGGGGTTCTTCCGTCAATGGAGCGCCGAGGATGAGGAGATCGTCAACGACGCCCTCGCCAAGTCAAACCTCACCGACATGCGGTTCCGCGAGATCGACACCCTCTCCGGTGGCCAGCGGCAGCGGTGCTGGTTCGCGATGTGCCTCGCCCAGAACACGCCGGTCATCCTGCTCGACGAGCCGACCACCTTCCTCGACATCTCGGCCCAACTCGACATGCTGGACATGGCGCACCGCCTGAACCGCGAAGAAGGCCGGACAGTGGTCATGATCCTCCACGACCTGAACATGGCCGCGAAGTACTCCGACACGATCGTCGCCATGAAGGATGGCAAGGTGATGGCCGTCGGCTCCCCGGCCGAGGTCCTGACGCCGGACATCCTGCACGAGGTCTTCGAGATCGAAGCCGTCGTCACCAGCGACGCGCGCACGGGGTGTCCGGTAGTGATCCCGATTGGTGCCTCGAACCAGCACGGCGGCGAGCTCGATGCGCTGACCACCGCCGACTTTCCGGCCGCGATCGTCGCCGACTGAGCCAATCGGGCGGTCCCCGGCGCGATCTAGCTTGCGTCCGGCGTCTCCGGCAGGGCGGTTATGACCTTGGCTAGGGCACCGTCGAACCAGGCACGATCGGCCTTGAGCATGGCGAGGCGCCTCCCCACGGAGAGATCGACGCCAATCCCTGCCCCATGCAGCGGTGTCGATTCGAGGGCAGCGATCTGTTCGTCGAGCTGTGCCATCCGCTGGCGCAGGGCCGCCACCGCCGCATCGCGCCCCAGATGATCGATGAACATCAGGGCGATATCACCTGGCGGCTCGATCTGTTCCGAACTGCCCAGGATCGTCTCCAGCATCCGGCCAAAGAGGTCGCGTCCCGCCGGCAGGAGCGAATACTTTCGGCGGACCGGCCGATTGCCGGCCTGCTCCTCCGTCGCCTCCGCCAGGCCAGCCTCGGCAAGCCGGGCGAGTAACGAATAGGCGGTGGCCTTCCGCATGCCACTCACCCGCGCCAGATTGTGCTCGATGAACTCGTTGATCTGATACCCATGCTGGCTCTGGGCTGTCAGCAACCCAAGGAGCAGCAGGACACGCTCGTCCTGTTCATCCACCCTGTTGATCGACATGTGATTCCCCTGGAACTCCTGCATAGATGCGGGTTGACCGCCTCCGGGTGCAATTGTATATTCCCTCCTGATTAGTCACAGGTGACTAATCATTCATGATTACATTCCGTGCACACGAATTGTGCGACCAGGAGTCACTATCGTGTTTCTATCCCTCCGCGAGGTTCGGCACTCCCGACTTCGCACCGCACTCATCCTGGCGGTCATCGCGCTGGTCGCGTGGCTCGTGTTCCTGCTCTCCGGACTGGCCAACGGCCTGGCCACCGACAACGGAGCCAGTCTGACCAAAATGGATGCCACCGGCCTGGTGTTTGAAAAAGACACGCGCCTGTTCCTCCACCGCTCGATCCTGCCGATGGAGACCGTGGCAGAAGTCGCCGCCGTGGAAGGCGTGACCGACGCCACACCACTCGGCCACCTGACCGTGACCATCACCAATGACTCGGGTTCCGAGCGGGTCGATGCGACCGTTCTCGGCATCGTGCCCGACAGCTTCCTCGCCCCGGACCTGAAATCGGGCGACGCACTCACCGACGCCCCGGCTGGCGGTGTGGTGGTCGACGACGAACTCTCCCGGCACGGCTTCTCGATTGGGGATACCTTCAAGGTCACTCCAGCCGGAACCGAATTCACGATTGCGGGCTTTACCAGCGGTGAAAAGTACAATCACCTGCCGGTGATCTTCATGCCGATCGAGACGTGGCAATCGCTCAAGTTCACTTCGCTGGCCGAATCTGGCGGCATTGCCGATCCGATCAGTGCCGTGGTCTTCCAGGGCGATAGTGACAGCCTGGATGCGGTCGCCGCCTCGGTCGGGGGCGTTGACGTGGCCACCCGGCAGCAGGTGATCGAATCGCTCCCTGGCTACAGCTCGGAAATGAGCACGGTCCAGACGATCCTCGCCTTCCTCTTCCTGATTGCCTCGCTGGTGATGACGGCGTTCTTCTACATCATCACCCTGCAAAAGACGAACCTGTTCGGCGTGCTAAAGGCCCTTGGCGCCACGACCCGCACCCTCGCCTTTGACCTGATTGGCCAGGTCATGGTGCTGACCCTGATTGGTGCCGCGATTGGCGCCGTGCTGGCGAACGTGGTGGCGGCGCTGATTCCGGCCAATGTGCCCTTCTCGCTCTCGAACGACGTGGTGATCGTCTACGGCATCGTGCTGGTGGTGGTTGCCGCGCTCGGCTCACTCCTCTCGGTCCTGCGCATCGCCCGGATCGATCCCCTTCTCGCGATTGGACGGGTGGAATAATGACGGCTCGACTCTCCCTTCGAAACATTTCCAAGACCTACACCCAGGCCAATGAAGTGACCCACGCCCTGCAGGGTGCCTCGCTCGATGTGGCGGCAGGTGAACTCGTTGCGATCGTCGGGCCCTCCGGCTCGGGGAAGACAACCCTCCTCGCGATTGCGGGGGCGTTGCTCGCCCCAACCGAAGGCGAGGTGCTGATCGATGGCACGGCGATCACCGACCAGGATGACGCCAGTCTTGCCCGCATCCGGCTCAAGGAAATCGGGTTCATCCTGCAGTCTTCCAACCTCGTGCCGTTCCTGACCGCCCGGGACCAACTGGAAGTGATGGGCTACCTGGCCAGAGCGAACCGCAGTGAGACGCGCAAGCGAGCCACGGCCCTGATGGAAGAACTGGGCATCATTGGCCGCGCCGGTCACTACCCGGAGGCCATGTCAGGTGGTGAACGCCAGCGTGTGGCAATCGCCCGGGCCCTGATGAATGATCCCGCAGTGATCCTGGCCGATGAGCCGACCGCCAACCTCGACTCGAAGCGGGGCCGCAGCGTGGTGGAAATGCTGCTGCGTCTGGTGCGCGAAGGCGGCAAGGCCGGCGTGCTGGTCACCCACGACGAGCGCATGCTCGATCTGGTGGACCGCACATATCACATCGCCGACGGCGTGCTCACCAGCGAGACGGCACTGGCCGCAGACTAGCAATCGCCCAGCAGCACCCCGCCCCAGCGGCGCTGCCGGCACACGACTCAATACTCGAACCAGTTGGATTTTCTGCATCACCAGAAGGGCTGCGCCAGTTAGCGCAGCCCTTCAATGGCATCTGTCGTCAGCAACAGGCCGATCAGCAACAACATGACAACCAGAATGGCGACGTTGTACCGCACGAGCCAGCCGCGAACGCTCTCCAGGACTGGTGTCGCGGAAGCAGGTGAAACAAGGTACCAGCCGACTGGCAGCAGGACCGTGAGGCTGGCCACAACGATGTAGACCAGCCACAGACCAGCTTCTCCGGCCGCTGACGCGCCCGAGGCGGCAATCGAGGCCGAGGCGATCAGGCTGAACATCAGGTTCTTCGGGTTTGCGCCACCCAGCAGGGCCCCGAGCCGGACCAACTGCTGCGGGCTCCGCTCCGGGATCGAGGCCAACCAGCCGGGCAGCGCTGGCTCGTCACCGCGTGGCCGCCCCATCCACTTGCGTACGGCAAGCACCAGCAGCAGGAGACCGACGACGAGCTTCAGCCACGATAGCCACCGGGGCGACGACTCCTCATTCGGCCCCAGTCCGCCGAGATTGGCTGCCACGACCAGGACAGCCACGACCACACTGATCCCGCCGCTCCATCCTCCGAGCAGGGCGAGTCCTCCGGTGCGGGCGCGCTCCGAGGCCAACACCAGGATGACGGCGATGATGGGGAATGGATTGAGTGCAACACCCAATGCGGGAGCAAGAATTCCGGCGACCACGTCCATCACCGACCTCCAGATTGCGCTATTGCCTTGGGCCCCGTATCGGTGAACGATACGCGAGGCAGAAGGGCTTGCACAGGGAAGACGGTCCACCGCTTCGCCGCTTGTCCCGTTCCGTCATAGAGGAGGAGCATTCATCTCCTACCTCCGGTCAGATACCGTCCGTCGCACGCTGGAGTTCGTGATCATGCTTTCGATCGGGATCGTTGGATCCGACAACTCGCACGCTCTCGCCTATGCCTCATTGCTCAACATCGAGCAAATCGCCGGCCACGACGCCCGGGCTACCTGCATCTGGGGCCAGGAGGAAAATCGCACGCAGGAAGTGGCGGACAAGTCACAGATCGATCACGTCGTCACTTCGCCGGCCGAGATGATCGGCCAGGTCGATCTCGTACTGGTGGAAGACCGGCACGGTGGACTGCATGCCGAGCACGCCCTGCCTTTTCTCGAGCGCGGTATCCCGGTGTTCGTGGATAAACCCCTGGCGCTGTCCCTGGCCGATTGCGGCAGGATCATTGCCACCGCCAACCAGAACGATGCCTGGCTCACGTCCTTCTCCTCGCTCCGCACCTGCGCGACGACCGACGCGCTTGCCAACCAGGTGAGTGGGATCGGGAACATTCGCAGCGCCCAGTTCGCCGGTCCGTGCGACTTCGAGAGCGAATACGGTGGGGCGTACTTCTACGGCACGCACACCGTGGAAATCGCGCTGCGGCTGGTGGGTGAGAACATCCGCTCCGTGCAGGCATTGCGGGAAGGCCGGATGGCCGCGCTCAACCTGGTCTGGGACGACGGCCGACTGGGCACCATCTCCTACATCGGCGACGCCGAATACCACTTCCATGCCACGCTGTTTGGCACCGAGGGCATGGCGAGCGGCGCAATCGTCGCCGACCACGATGGCTATCGCCGGGCGCTCGGGCTGGTGCTGGACTCGATGCAACAGGGCACCCGCCTCCTCGACGACCGGCAGCTGGTTCGCCCGGTGGCCGTGATGTACGCGATGGAACGTTCGCTGGCGGAGGGTGGCGCCCTCATCGAGGTCGAGCCGCTGATCGACCTCGCCCTGGCCGAGGCACAGTAAGCTCCACGGCCGCTCTGCCTGGCAACGTGCCCAGGTATCCCGGCAAAGCGGCTGGTCATTGCCTTGACACTTCATGCTTCAGATTGGATAGTCATATCCACATTGGAAGCGTCTTGGGAGTATTCGGGACCATACTGAACGGCCGCACATGCAGACGTCCTCGCCAGCCGCCAACGTGACCGACCAGTTGCTCGCCCGCTCGGGAGTGGTAGCGATGATCGGCCGCACGCCCCTGGTGCGGTTGCATCGCCTCGAAGCGGCAGCGGGCTTGCCCGAGTTCATCGAACTCTGGCTCAAGGCGGAATGGACCAATCCGGGCGGCTCGGTGAAGGATCGACCTGCGCTCGGCATAGTCCGGCAGGCACTCAACGATGGACTGCTGGAGAGCGGCAAAGCCCTGATCGATTCCACCAGCGGCAACACCGGGATCGCCTTTGCGATGCTCGGTGCGGCCCTCGGCTTCCCCGTCACGCTGGTGCTACCGGCCAGCGCCTCCGACGAGCGGAAACGCATCCTCGCGGCCTATGGGGCAACCGTGATCGAAAGCGACCCATACGAGGGGTCGGACGGCGCCATCCGCCACGTCCGCCAGCTCGTCGAAGCCACTCCGGAAGCCTGGGTGTATGCCAACCAGTACGGACATGAGGCCAACCCGGCGGCGCATTACGCCACCACCGGTCCGGAAATCTGGGGGCAGACTGCTGGACGGATCACGCATTTCGTCGCCGGCCTTGGCACAACCGGCACGATGATGGGGGTCGGCCGCTTCCTCAAGGAACAGTCACCCGACGTGGAACTCCTGGGCGTGGAACCGGCCGAACCCTTCCACGGCATCGAGGGCCTCAAGCATCTCGAAACGGCCATCGTGCCGCCGATCTACGATCCAGCGCTTGTCGATCGGCACCTCGGGATCGACACCAATGAGGCGTTCGACCGGGCAAGGGAACTCGCTGACCGGGAAGGGTTGTTCGTCGGCACGTCGACCGGAGCGGCCATCGCCGGAGCGCTGCAGGTTGCCGCCGAAGCCGCCGAGACCGGATCTCCAGCGGTGATCGTGGCGGTCGCGCCTGACAACGGAAGCAAATACCTCTCGACCGGACTATGGGGACCACGATGACAGACAACCAGAACACGAGGAAAGGACAGGCAACCATGGAACAGGGTGCAACGATCGAGGTGCTGATCCCGACGCCGCTTCGCCGGTACACCGGTGGTGAATCACGCGTCGCCGGCACCGGGCAGTCGGTGTCCGAGGTGCTGCTGGACCTCAATGCCAAGTTCCCGGGGATCATGGACCGTGTCTGCGAGCCAGACGGTGAGATTCGCCGCTTTGTGAACGTCTTCGTCAACGGCAGGAACGTGCGGGACCTGCAGGGTGCGGCCACGTCGGTGAAGGCGGGCGATGAACTCGGGATCATCCCGGCCATGGCGGGCGGTCAGTGAGCGAATCGCTCATCCTGCCGGCGTCGATGCGGGCCGAGATTGTCGACCACGCTCGCAATCACGCACCGCGCGAATGCTGCGGCGTGATTGCGGGCGATGACTCCGGCCTGACCCGGCTCTTTCGCCTGACGAACGTGGAACCCGGGAACACCCGCTACCTGTTCGATGACACCGAGTTCTACCAGGTCTACCGGGAGATCGACGCGGCGGGCGAGGACGTGCAAGTGGTCTACCACTCGCATCCGGCCACGATTGCCTATCCGTCGAAGACGGATGTGGAGTTCGCCCTCTGGCCGGAGGCGGTCTACCTGATCTGCTCGCTGGAGATTCCGGATACCCCGGTGCTGCGCGGCTTCCGGATCGTGGACGGCGAAATCACCGAGGTTGACCTGCAGTAAGCGGTCGGGACATTTGACGCACCTGAGCGGCCCATCAGTGCAGAAAAGCGGCTACCGGATTGTCCGGCAGCCGCTTTCTTGTCTTGCGTGGGTGAACCGGTCAGGCGCTGGCCGCAGCCAGGGACGGCACGGCGCACACAATGTCCGTGTACTCGATCTCGGCGATCGAGTCGGCGTCGAAATTGGCATTGCCACACACCGGGCAATCGGGATCCTTCTGCAGGCGCATCTCGCGGAAGGTGGCATCGAGTGCGTCATAGAGCAACAGGCGGCCCGTCAGTGGTGTACCAATGCCGGTGATGAGCTTGATGGTCTCGGTGGCCTGCAGCACACCAATCGTGCCTGGCAGCACGCCGAGCACCCCCGCCTCCGCACAGTTCGGCGCCAGGTCGGGCGGTGGTGGATCAGGGAAGAGGCACCGGTAGCATGGGCCATGCTCGGCATCGAACACGGTGGTCTGGCCTTCGAACCGGAAGATGCTGCCGTGGACGTTCGGCTTGCCAAGGATGACGCAGGCATCGTTGACGAGATAGCGAGTGGCGAAATTGTCCGCGCCATCGACGATGATGTCGTACTCACTGAAGATCTGCAGGGCGTTCTCACGGGTCAAGCGCGTCTCATGCCCGACGATATTGACGTCCGGGTTCAGGTCG
>JAEZJB010000260.1 GCA_023415845.1 Chloroflexota bacterium
ACACGCCGTTCTTCCCGGGCTACCGGCCGCAGTTCTACATCCGGACGACGGACGTGACGGGCACGATCACCCTGCCGGAAGGCACGGAGATGGTGATGCCGGGCGACAACATCCAGATGGGGGTGGAACTGATCACCCCGGTGGCGATCGAGGAAGGGCTGCGGTTCGCGATCCGCGAAGGCGGCCGCACCGTCGGTGCCGGCGCCGTCACCAAGATCGAAGCGTAAGTACACGGATAGTGGGAAGGGTGCATCACCCGGTGATGCGCCCTTCCGCTCGTAAGCGAGGGAATCGCAACAATGGTTACGGCGCGCAAGGCGACCCAGAAGATCCGGATTCGCCTCAAGGCCTACGATCACAAGATTCTCGATCAGTCGGCAAGCCGCATTGTGGAAACGGCCGAATCGACTGGCGCCAAGGTGGCGGGTCCTGTGCCCCTGCCGACGCGAATCGAGAAGTTCTGCGTGATCCGGTCTCCGTTCATCGACAAGGATTCGCAGGAGCAGTTCGAGATCCGCACCCACAAGCGGTTGATCGATGTGCTGGAGCCGAGTGGCAACACCATTCGCGCGCTGATGCGGCTCAACCTTCCGGCCGGTGTGGATATCGAAATCAAGCTGTAGCGGATGGGCGATCGTTTCGACTGGTAGGGATACCTCGATAGTTGGAACAGTGCACTACACGCTCTGCGAACGGATGCGGCCCGCGGGCTGACACCGTTTCCTGACATGGAGCAGGGGAGAGCCAATGGTTAACGGGTTGATCGGGCGAAAGCTCGGGATGACACAAATTTTTGACGAGCAGGGCCTGGCCCGCCCGGTGACGGTCATTGAGGCCGGCCCGTGCGTGGTAACGCAGGTTCGAAGCCAAGACAAGGACGGCTACGATGCCGTGCAACTGGGTTTCGGCATCGCGAAGAAGCTGAACAAGCCAGAAGCCGGCCACGTGAAGGCCAGCGGTCACCTGGTGAAGACTCTTCGCGAGTTCAAGGCCGATGACTACAGCGGAATCGAAGTGGGCCAGGTCTTCCAGGCCGACACCTTCACCGCTGGCGATGTTGTCGACGTGGTTGGCACGTCCAAAGGACGTGGATTCCAGGGTGGCATGAAGCGACACGGCTTCAGCGGTGGTCCCAAGACCCACGGTCAGTCCGACCGCGCTCGCGCCCCGGGATCGATTGGTTCCAGCGCCACGCCGGGCCGCGTGTTCAAGGGCCTCCGCATGGCGGGCCACATGGGTCACGAGCGGGTGACCGTGCAGAACCTCAAGGTGCTTCGGGTCGATGCTGAGCGCAACCTGCTGCTCGTCGAAGGCTCGGTTCCGGGCCCGAACAATGGCACGCTGCTGATCAAGCGTGCGGTGAAG
The DNA here is from genome assembly GCA_023415845.1 of Chloroflexota bacterium. Classification (GTDB taxonomy): domain Bacteria; phylum Chloroflexota; class Chloroflexia; order Thermomicrobiales; family UBA6265; genus JACCYX01. Next base: position 1,366 of record JAEZJB010000260.1, read on the forward strand.
GGTCAGAAGTAGTCGCCGGACCAGGCGTCCGCGATGACTCATGGGAGCAAGTACGACGATGCAAGTTGACATTCACAACCTGAAGGGTGAGGTGGTTGGGTCCGCCGAACTCGACGAGACCGTGTGGGGCATCGAGCCCAACATCCCGGTCATGCACCAGGCGCTCGTGCGACAGCTGGCCAATGCCCGCATTGGTACGCACGAAACCAAAACTCGCGGCATGGTGCGCGGCGGTGGCCGCAAGCCGTGGCGCCAGAAGGGCACTGGCCGCGCGCGACAGGGCACGATCCGCGCTCCGCAGTGGAAGGGCGGCGGCGTCGTTTTCGGCCCGCACCCGCGCAAGTACACGCAGTCGATGCCGCGCCAGATGCGCCGGCTGGCGATCCGCTCGGCCCTTTCGGCCAAGCTGGCCGATGATCGGCTGACGATTGTCCAGGGCATTGGCGAGCTGGAGCCGAAGACGAAGGCGTTCAAGCAGTTCCTTGGCGCGCTTCCGGAATCCCGCTCGACCCTGGTGGTGCTGGCCGAGCATGTCGAGAACGTCGAGCGCTCCGCCTCGAACCTCGACAACGTGAAGACCGTGCAGGCACCGATGCTCAGCATCCGCGACCTGCTGAAGTACGACCGGCTGCTCGTTTCCGAAGAGGCGCTCGCCGTCATCCAAGAGCTCTGGGCCCTGCCGGAAGAGAAGCGCACACCGAGCCAGTGGAAGCTGGCGCGGCTGGCCGCCCGCGAGGCTGCCGCCGGGGAGAATGCATAACATGGCAGAGCTGAGGCTTGAGGACGTCATTCGACGCCCGCTGATTACGGAAAAGAACACCTGGCTGATGGAGCAGGGGCAGTACTCCTTCGAAGTGCACCCCGACGCCAACAAGATCCAGATCAAGGCTGCCGTGCAGTCCGCCTTCGACGTGAAGGTCCTCACGGTGAACACCCTCAACGTCAAGCGGAAGGCCAAGTCGCGGATGATTCGCCGCGGGGCTGGCCGCATCGAGGGTCACAAGCCAGGCTGGAAGAAGGCGATCGTGAAGCTGGCTCCTGGCCAGAGCATCGACCTCTTCGAGCAGGTCTAGCGCCGGGTAACGGCTAGAAGGGAACGTTTGGACATGCCCGTTCGCAAGTACAAGCCAACCTCCCCGGCGCGCCGCTCGATGAGCGTCAGCACGTTCGAGGAGATCACCAAGAAGAAGCCGGAGAAGAAGCTTCTGGTGCCGTTGAAGAAGACGGCCGGCCGCAACAACCGCGGCCGCATCACCACCCGTCACCGGGGCGGTGGTGCCAAGCGCTTCTACCGCATTATCGACTTCAAGCGGAACAAGACCGGGATTCCGGCCCGGGTGGCGGCGATCGAATACGATCCCAACCGCTCCGCCCGCATCGCCCTGCTCTTCTACGCCGATGGCGAGAAGCGCTACATCCTGGCGCCGCTCGGTATCCGCGTGAACGACACCGTTGTGTCCGGACCGGAAGCGCCGATTCGCACGGGCAATGCACTGCCGCTGGCCAACATCCCGACCGGTACGCAGATCCACAACATCGAGCTGTACCCGGGCAAGGGCGGCCAGATGGTCCGCTCGGCTGGCACCTCCGCCCAGCTGATGGCGAAGGTTGGCGATTACGCCCAGATCCGCATGCCATCGGGTGAAGTTCGCCTGGTGCTGCTGACCTGCATGGCCACACTCGGCCAGGTCGGCAACGTGGATCATGAAAACATCCAGATCGGCAAGGCGGGCCGCAGCCGCCACATGGGACGCCGCCCGACGGTGCGCGGTTCCGTGATGAATCCCCGCGACCACCCGCACGGTGGTGGTGAGGGCAAGGCGCCGATCGGTGGCCAGCCCAAGACCAAGTGGGGCAAGCCGGCCTTCCAGCGCACGCGGAACAACAAGCGGACCGACTCGATGATCGTTCGCCGCCGTCCGCAGAAGCGGCGCTAGACCCCAGGTGCAATTGGGCGTGCTTCGCCTTGAGGACCAGGGAAGCGCCAGTGATTGCAGGACAGTAACGAGGAGAACACGGTGTCGAGATCATCCAAAAAGGGACCGTACATCGATCCCAAGCTTGAAAAGAAGATTGACGTGCTGAACCGCTCCAGCCAGCGAACCGTGGTTCGCACCTGGGCTCGAGCCAGCACGATTTTCCCGGGCATGGTTGGCCACACGGTTGCGGTGCATAACGGCAAGCAGCATGTGCCCATCTTCGTGACCGAGCAGATGGTTGGCCACAAGCTCGGCGAGTTCGCGCCTACCCGGACCTTCCGCGGTCACGGGAAGGACGCCGACCGCCGCGGTCGCCGGTAGGCGAGGCGAGAGGACGAAACGATGGAAGTTCGAGCAAGCGCACAGCGCGTCCGCATCTCTCCTCGCAAGGCCCGACTGGTTGTGGACATGGTCCGCGGCATGAAGGTGTCCGAGGCGATCGAGGTGATGAAGTTCGTGCCGAACAAGGCGGCGGTCGATGTGGAGAAGCTTCTCCGCTCGGTGGCAGCGAACGCGGAAAACAACTATGACCTCGATCCGGACGACCTCTGGATCAAGGCGATCTACGCCGACGATGCCTCGCAGATGCGACGGTTCAAGCCGAAGGCGCGTGGTCGGGTGGGCAAGATCCTGCGCCGATCCACGCACATTACGGTCGTCGCCGAAGAGAGGGGAGGCCGCTAATGGGCCGTAAAGTCAATCCGATCGGGTTCCGTCTCGGCATTTCCAGCGAATGGGAGTCGAAATGGTTTGCCGAACGCACGTATACTGAATTGCTGCACGAGGACCTGGCGATCAGGAAGCTGATCCTGGGTGAGCTGACGCGAGCCGGAATTGCCCGCATCGAGCTCGAACGCGCTGCCAACAAGGTGGACGTGACCCTTCACACCTCCAAGCCCGGCATTGTCATTGGCAAGCAGGGCGCCAACGTCGAGCGGCTTCGCCAGCTCGTCGAGAAGAAGGTGGGCAAGAAGGTCAACATCCGGATCGAGGAGATCAAGGTCCCCGAGATCGAGGCACGCCTCATTGCCGAGAGCATCGCCGAGCAGATTCAGCGCCGCGTGTCCTATCGCCGCGCGATGAAGCACGCGGTGCAGCAGGCCATGCGACGGGGCGCCAAGGGCGTCAAGATTCGCCTGTCGGGTCGCCTGGGCGGCGCCGAAATGTCGCGGTCGGTGACGGAGAAGGATGGCCGCGTGCCCCTTCACACGCTGCGCGCGAACATTGATTTCGCCACCGTGCACGCGCACACCACCTACGGCCGCATTGGCGTGAAGGTGTGGGTGTACAAGGGTGACGTGATGCCAACTCGTGGCGACGTCACGGAAGCATCGCTGACGGCCGACCTGGCCACGGTTGGCGACTAGAGTCACGAGCAAACGGGCCGGTGCCTTCGGGCATCGGCCACGTATGGTGTGAAGTGGAGTTTCTGCCATGTTGATGCCCAAGCGGACCAAATACCGCAAGGTCATGCGAGGCCGGATGACGGGCAAGGCGTACCGTGGGTCCGAAGTCTCGTTTGGCGAGTTCGGGTTGCAGGCACTCGAGCCGGGCTGGATTACCAGCCGCCAGATCGAAGCCGCCCGACGCGCCATCACCAACTATCTCAAGCGTGGTGGTAAGGTCTGGATCCGGATTTTCCCGGACAAGTCCGTCACCAAGAAGCCGGCCGAAACCCGCATGGGTTCTGGTAAGGGCAACCCGGAGTTCTGGGTGGCCGTTGTCAAGCCGGGCCGGATGATTTTCGAAGTCGCTGGTGTGAGCGAGGAACGCGCCGCTGAAGCGCTGCGTCGTGCCGGAATGAAGTTCCCGGTCAAGACGAAGCTGGTCGTGCGTGAGACTCCCGGGGCCCCAGCGGTCCATGAGGAGGGTGCAGCATGAAGTCTGCGGAAATTCGTGCCCTGACCGCAGATCAGCGGGAAACGCGCCTGCAGGAACTGCATGGTGAATGGCGAGACCTCCGGTTCCAGGAGGCTGTTGGCAAGTTGACCGACACCGCTCGCATTCGCCAGATTCGCAAGGAAATCGCTCGCATCCACACCATTGCCGGTGAGGGCGAGCGGGCTGCCGCGCAGGCGTAGGTCGAACACGACGAGGATTGAGGATTAACGGATGAGCGATGTTCAGGAAGTGACAGCTCAAACCGGTGAGGAAAAGGCGTCGCGCTTGCAGACGCCTCGCACCCAGAAGACCGGCAAGGTTGTCAGCGACAAGATGGACAAGACCGTCGTCGTCGCCGTGAACTATGTTCGCCGCCACCCGCTCTATCACAAGCGGATTACGCGGACGACCAAGTTCCTGGCACACGATGAGAGCAACTCGGCGAAGCCGGGTGACATTGTTCGGATCGAGGAAACTCGCCCAATGTCCCGCCGCAAGCGGTGGATTGTGCGAGAGATCGTGGAGCGCGCCGTCCAGATCTAGGTCTGGAGTGGTGTGCCGACAAGGTGGGTCCCGATGCGGGGCCCAGAGGTTGGTGCAGGGTGATTCAGCCACAGACGCGGCTCAAGGTAGCCGACAACAGCGGAGCGCGCGAAATCATGTGCATCCGCGTGCTGGGCGGCTCCGCTCCCCGGTGGGGAGGCATTGGCGACACGATCATCGCTTCGGTGAAGGTCGCGCAGCCCAATGCCGCCGTCAAGAAGGGCGATGTGGTTCGTGCCGTCATCGTGCGGACCGCTCAGGAATACGGGCGGCCGGACGGCAGCCACATCAAGTTCGACGACAACGCTGCGGTGCTCATCAACGCGCAGGGCAACCCGCGCGGGACGCGCATCTTTGGCCCGGTTGGTCGTGAGCTGCGCGAACGACAGTTCATGCGCATTGTCTCGCTGGCGCCGGAAACGCTGTAGGGAAGTCCGATGAGGAAGATTCGTACCGGCGATGAGGTGCTGGTCACCAGTGGTCGCAACAAGGGTCAGCAAGGCGTGGTACGCCAGAACCTGGCCGAACGCGATCGGGTGGTGATCGAAGGCATCAACATCGTCAAGAAGCACATCAAGCGCGGCCGGGCTCGCCAGGCCGGAATTGTTGAGGTGGAGGCTCCCCTTCACGTCTCCAATGTGATGCTGGTTTGCCCGAGCTGCAAGAAGCCGACCCGGGTTGGCATTCGCCAGAACGACGAAGGTCGAAACCAGCGGTTTTGCAAGGCGTGCGACGCCGACATCCCTCGCCCCAGCGCCTAGTGCCTGGAGCGCCACGGGCGTTCGCTGCGCTCCTCACGCAGAAGATTTGAGGAACCAATAATCGAACGGCGACCTGAGTGCCGTCCGAATATCAGGACGGCAGACCAGGTGGGAACGCCGACCATCAATGTTTAGAGGTGGATCATGGCTCGAGTGCGCGATCGCTACAATGAGGAGGTCATTCCCGCCCTCACCAGCGATTTCGGCTACAAGAATGTGTATGAGGTGCCGAAGCTTCAGAAGATCGTGGTGAACATCGGTCTTGGTGAGGCTGTGCAGAACGGTCGGGCAATCGATGCCGCCGTCAACGACCTGCGGCTCATCACTGGCCAGGCGCCAGTAGTTACCCGAGCCAAGAAGTCGATTGCTGCATTCAAGCTCCGGGCTGGCATGCCGATTGGTGCGATGGTGACCCTTCGCGGCGATCGGATGTTCGAGTTCTACGACCGGCTGACTGCGGTGGCCCTGCCCCGCATCCGCGACTTCCGTGGCGTATCGCCGAATGCATTCGACGGCCGCGGCAACTACACCCTCGGTCTCAAGGAGCAGCTCATGTTCCCGGAGATCGACTACGACCAGATTGACAAGGTGCGTGGACTCGAAGTTTCGTTCGTGACCACCGCCAAGACCGACGAGGAAGGACGGCGCCTGCTGTCCCTGCTCGGCATGCCGTTCGCCAAGTAGGCCCACGGAAGACGGAGGAACCATGGCGAAGAAGAGTGCAATCGCCAAGTCGGAGCGCACCCCCAAGTTTTCGACCCGCGCCCACAACCGCTGCAAGGTGTGTGGACGTCCGCGGGCGTACATGCGGAAGTTCGGCGTCTGCCGAATCTGCTTCCGGGAGCTGGCCTCAGTCGGTCGTCTCCCAGGTGTGACGAAGTCGAGCTGGTAGTCACCGGCTCTTCGATTTGGCTGATTGAGACAGTAACGGAGAATCCGACGCAATGAGCGTGAACGACCCCATCAGCGACATGCTGACCCGGATCCGGAACGCAGGGATGGCTCGCCAGACCGAGACCACCATGCCGTCCACCAAGATCCTGGTTGCCATCGCTGGCATCCTGAAGCAGGAGGGCTACATCGCCGACTTCGACGTCGTCGAGCAGAAGCCCCAGAACAAGCTCGTCATCAAGCTGAGCTACGCCGCCGACAAGACCCACGTGATTCGCGAGATCAAGCGTGTCAGCAAGCCGGGTCTGCGGGTGTACGCCGGCAAGGACCAGCTTCCGCGTGTTCGTAGCGGACTCGGCATCGCCATCGTCTCCACCCCACAGGGCGTGTTGACCGGGTACGAGGCCCGACGGCGTGGCATTGGCGGCGAGGTTCTCTGCACCGTCTGGTAAGCGTTGGTGGGATCCGCACCATCAGGGGTGGGTAACCACCTCACAGGATAAGGAACGCACGATGTCACGAATCGGAGTCAAGCCAATCACGGTGCCGAAGGGTGTCGACGTATCGATTGGCAACGCAAACGACGTCAAGGTCAAGGGCCCGAAGGGCGAACTCGCTCAGCAGTTCACCCCGGTGCTGACCATTACCCAGGAAGACGGTGTTCTGCGGGTCACGCGCCCAAATGAAGATCGCGAAGTGAAGGCGCTTCACGGCCTCACTCGCTCCCTGCTCAACAACATGGTGGTTGGTGTCACCGACGGGTACACCAAGGTGCTTGAGATCCTCGGCGTGGGCTACCGCGCCCAGATGGATGGCAAGAACCTGGTGCTCAACGTCGGGTATTCCCACCCGGTGCGGATGGTGGCCCCTGAAGGTATCACCTACGCCGTCGAGGGAAACAATCGCGTCTCGGTGAGCGGCATCAACAAGCAGGTCGTCGGTGAAGAGGCGGCTCGCATCCGGGGCGTTCGACCACCCGAGCCATACAAGGGCAAGGGCATCCGCTACCAGGGCGAAGCTGTCCGCCGCAAGGCCGGTAAGGCCGGTAAGGCGAAGTAGCCCACCTGACATGATTGACGTACCGGTCTGGAAGCTGGCCACCATCGCTATGCATTGGGCATGGCCTTCACCAGCCGGAGTCTTTGGGAGCCAGCAATGCGACTGAAGTATCGAAAGGCGCTTACCGCCCGGGAGCGCCGGCACCGCCGAGTGCGGGCCAAAGTGGGCGGAACTGCACAGCGACCACGGCTCAATGTGTTCCGGTCTTCGGCACACATCTATGCCCAGGTGATCGATGATGTGCAGGGACACACCCTCGTTTCTGCCAGCGACCTCGAAGAGGCCGTGCGGGAGAAGGCGGGTGAGGGAGCCAGCAAGTCGGCGCGAGCCACGGCTGTCGGCGAGGTGATCGCCGAGCGTGCCAAGGCCGCCGGAATTGGCTCGGTTGTCTTCGACCGCGGTGGATTCCTCTACCACGGACGAGTCAAGGCAGTGGCGGATGGCGCTCGCGAGGGCGGTCTGAAGTTCTAATCCGTGTGTGCAGCCAGTGCGGAAGGCAACAGGCCGAGTGCTGGTGCGGACCACGGAGGATCTGGAGACAGATATGGATCGGAATCGGGAAGAGCGCGGTTCGCGTCGCCGCAATGACGACGAGCAGCCGAACGAGCTGGAAGAGCGTCTTGTACGCATCAGCCGCGTGTCCAAGGTGCACAAGGGCGGCCGCACGTTTGCGTTCCGCAGCATCGTGGTGGTTGGTGACGGCAAGGGCCGGGTCGGCGTCGGCCTCGGCAAGGCCGGTGAAGTGCCTGACAGCATCCGCAAGGGTGGCGAAGTCGCCAAGAAGTCGATGGTGACGGTTCCGCTTGATGGCGGCACCATCCCGCACGAAGTGGAGGCCACCTTCGGTGCTTCCCGCGTGCTGCTCAAGCCGGCCTCGCCGGGTACCGGTGTGATCGCCGGTGGCGCGGTACGTGCTGTCGTCGAGGTGTCGGGTATTCGTGACATCCTCACCAAATCGCTGGGCTCCAACAACCCGGTGAACGTGGTGATGGCGACGATCGAAGCGCTCAAGCAACTCGAGAGCGAACAGGTTGTGATCCAGCGGCGACGGGCAGCCAAGGCTGCGCTGCGCAAGCCGTTCGATCACGGTGGGGTGCCAGTGGTGAACCGGCCGCGGTCGGTTGCCGCCCCGTTGACCCCGCCGCAGGACAACACCCAGCGCCGTAACCAGCGCCGGGGTGGTACCGGCCGTGGCCAGGGTCAGCAGTCCCAGGGTCAGGCCCAGCGAGGTGGACGGTCATGAGCAATCAGCAGTCCAGCGGCCAGCTGAAAATCACGCTGGTGCGTAGCGCCATCGGTCGCCCAAGCGACCAGGGGAACGCTGCGAAGTCGCTCGGCCTGCGGCGGCTGCATCAGTCAGTTGTGCGCGAGGACACTCCGTCCATTCGCGGACAGGTGAACAAGATCAGCCACCTGGTGAGCGTTGAGGAAATCGCGGCTGAATAGTGATGTGCTTGCGCACGTCAAACGTTCAGTCTGATGGAAGAGAACGACTATGCCACTGACACTCGACGACCTGCATCCTTCCGAGGGTGCAAACAAAGCCAAGCGACGGCTTGGCCGCGGCCACGGTAGTGGTCGAGGCAAAACCGCTGGTCGCGGCACCAAGGGCCAGAAGTCCCGCTCGGGCGGCGGCGTCCGGATCGGCTTCGAAGGCGGTCAGCTGCCAATCCAGCAGCGCATGCCGTACAAGCGTGGTTTCACCAACATCTGGAAGACCCCCTGGGAGACAGTCAATGTCGGTCGCCTGGCGGAACTTCAGGTTGAAGGCCCGATCACCCCTGAAGTGCTTGCCGAAGCTGGCGTGATCCGCGGGACCCAGTTCCCGGTGAAGATTCTTGCCTACGGCGAAATCTCCACACCGGTGACCGTTCACGCTCACGCATTCTCCAAGTCTGCTCAGGAGGCCATCGAGGCCGCTGGCGGCTCGGTGACGACGCTTGAGCGCACCGACGACTGGACCCAGGCACGATCGCGCAGCCGCCGACTGCCGCTGAACCGCGAGCTGAAGGCCATGCGGGTCGGCAAGGTCGGTGGACCTTCGCGCCGTGAGGCTCTCGCCCAGCTCGAGGAGCGTGAGGCGAAGGAGGCCTAGGAATGCTCCAGGCCGTCATCAATGCGTTCCGGATCCCCGATCTGCGGGCGAAGATTCTGTTCACGCTTGCAATGCTGGTGCTGTTCCGCATCATCGCCAGCATTCCGATCCCTGGTGTCGACCGGGAAGGACTGCGTGCCTACATCGAGACCAACCAGCTGCTCGGCATGCTGAACCTGTTCTCGGGAAGTGGGTTGACCAACTTCTCCGTGGTGGCGCTTGGGGTGTATCCCTACATCACAGCGTCCATCATCATGCAGCTGATGACGCCGATCATTCCCCGCCTCAACGAGCTGTCGATGGAAGGGCAGCAGGGGCGGAACAAGATCAACCAGTACACCCACATCCTGACCGTGCCCCTGGCTCTGCTCCAGGGTTACGGCCAGATGCTTCTCTTCTCGCGCCAGCCGAACACGACTGGCACCGGCTACCTGATCAACGACTTCGGTCTGTTCGGCCGGGATACCTGGCTTCCGACGCTCGCGATTCTGCTCACGCTGACCGCGGGCACCATGTTGCTGGTCTTCATCGGTGACCTGATCACCGAGAAAGGCATCGGCAATGGTGTATCCATCATCATCTTTGGTGGCATCGTCGCGTCGTTGCCAGGAAATGTCTTTGGTCTGATGACCGGCGGGTCGATTGGCAGCAACATCGTCGGCACGATCCTGTTCCTGATCATCGGTCTCGTGACCATCGTCGGTGTCGTCCTCATCAATGAGGGGCAGCGACGGATCCCGGTGCATCATGCCAAGCGCGTGCGGGCCGGGCGGGTGTATGGCGGTTCGACCACCAACATTCCGCTCAAGGTCAACAGCGCCGGCATGATCCCGTTGATCTTTGCGGTCAGCATCATGGTGTTCCCGGGCATGATTGCCAGCTTCCTGGAGTCGTCGAACACGGCCTGGGTGCGTGACCTCGCATTGAACATTCGCGAGTGGCTGAGCCCGGATACCTGGATCTACAACGTCGTCTACTTCTTCATGGTGATCGGCTTCACGTTCTTCTACACCATGGTGGTGTTCCAGCAGCAGCGGATTCCCGAATCCCTGCAGCGGCAGGGAGCGTTCATTCCGGGCGTGCGGCCTGGCAAGAACACGGCGATCTATCTGCAGAAGGTGTTGACACGCATTACCGTTGTCGGCGCCCTCTTCCTCGGCGTGATCGCGGTGCTGCCGTTCCTGGCGACGAAGATCACCGACATCAATGCGCTGCAGTTGAGTGCCACGTCGTTGCTGATCATCGTTGGCGTCGCCATCGATACGATGCGGCAACTGGAAGCACAACTGATGATGCGCAATTACGAAGGCTTCATTAATTAGCAGGTGAGGGTGATGGTGGCTCGTCCGTCATCACCCTCGCTTCGGTTTCGCACGAAGGCGGGTTACGCACTGTGCATGTGATTCTGATGGGCGCGCAAGGCTCTGGTAAAGGTACCCAGGCCACCCTGCTCTGCCCGATTCTCAAGCTTGAAAAGATCGCGACCGGGGATCTGTTCCGGGCTGAAATCGCCTCGGGTTCAGACCTCGGTGTGGAATTGAAGGCCATCCTGGATCGGGGAGACCTGGTGCCAGATGACCTGACCAACGCCATTGTCCACGGCAAGATTGACTCCCTGGTACGACGCCGCGACCTCGGCGAAGACGTCCAGGGAGCATTGTTCGACGGATTTCCCCGCACGGCATCCCAGGCGAGCGCGCTCGATGGAATCCTGCGGGACTTTGATGAATCGGTGTCGGTGGTGATCGAGATCGATGTCCCGCGGGATGTCCTGATCGAACGACTGGCTGGTCGGCGTGTCTGCACTGGCTGTGGCGCGGTCTACCACATCGAAGCAAACCCGTCGCAGGTGCCTGGCGTCTGCGACAAGTGTGGCGGCAAGCTGGTGCAGCGGGACGATGACACGCCGGCCGCGATCGAGCGCCGACTTGCGCTTTACGACCAGCAGACCGCTCCGCTCCTCGACTACTACCGGGGGCAGGGCAAGCTGCAGCGCGTGGATGGCAATCGACCCATAGATGACGTGCAGCAGAGCCTGCTGGATGTCATCGCCGCCCTGCCAGCCGCACAAGGGCGGGTCTGACCATGGGTATTCGCATCCGCAGCGCCGGTGACCTCGAGAAGATGAAGCGCGCCGGTTACGTCGTCGCGCTTTGTCATCAACGCGTCGAGGCTGCTATCGCTCCGGGCGTGACGACCCAGGACCTGGACGACATCGTTCGCGACACGCTTGCCGAGACCGGCGCGACCTCCAACTTTCTTGGCCACCATGGTTTCACCGGGCGAATCTGCGCATCGGTGAACGAAGAGGTGGTCCATGGCATCCCGGGGCCGCGCAAACTTGAGGATGGCGACATCATCGCCGTCGACATCGGTGCCATCGTGGACGGCTTCCATGGCGATTCGGCCTGGACCTATCCGGTAGGCACCATTTCAGAAGAAGACCAGCGCCTGTTGCGCGACACCGAAGGCGCCCTCTATGCCGGCCTGGCCCAGGCCACGGCGGGCAAGCGGCTGGGTGATGTCGGTCACGCGATCGAGGAATATGCCTCGTCTCGTGGGCTCGGCATCCTCCGCGAGTGGGGTGGCCACGGCATCGGTCGGGAAATGTGGGAAGAACCCCACATTCCAAACTGGGGAGACCCGGGCACTGGCCTCAGGCTCAAGAAGGGGATGACGGTGGCGATCGAGCCGATGTTGACCCTGGGCGGGGACGAGGTGGATGTGCTGGACGACGAATGGACAGTAGTCACGGTCGATGGATCGCGCGCTGCCCACTTCGAACACACTATTGCGATAACGGACGGCGAGCCATTGATCTTGACGCGGCGGCTCGATTCGGTGCTACAATAAGCGTTCGTGGCGCATGTCAGCAGACATGCGCTATCCGCGTGTACGGTTGGTGGCCCAACCCACAGCCCTCGTTGATCCCGGGGGAACGCAACTGGGCTATCTCGGGCACGCGCTGCATGCACGCGAGAACTGGCAATCATGCCAGAGTCAGGTATTCGGTGCGCTCTCACTGGGCGTCCGGACTCGCGCACGAACGTCTGACGAACATCCCCCATGCGCAGTCATGGACCGAGGAGCAGCACGAATGAAGGTTTCGGCATCAGTCACCAAGCGGTGCGAGAAGTGCCGCATCATCCGCCGCAAGGGCATCGTGCGCGTGATTTGCACGAATCCGCGTCACAAGCAGCGGCAGGGATAAACCCGCGGTACTGGCAGTGACCCCGGCCACAGGCCCGGGATCCACGAAGAGGACGACGTATGGCACGTATTTCGGGAGTTGACCTGCCGCGTGAAAAGCGCGTGGAAGTCGGACTCACCTACATCTACGGTATCGGCCTGGCCACCAGCCAGAAGATTCTGGCGGAAACCGGCATCAGCCCGGATACCCGCGTTCGCGACCTGACCGACGATGAGGTCAATCGCCTGCGCGACATCATCGACCGCGAATACCGCGTCGAAGGTGATCTGCGCCGTGAAGTGGCGATGAACATCAAGCGCCTCATGGACATTGGGTCCTACCGTGGCCTGCGCCACCGTCGCGGCATGCCGCTGCGCGGACAGCGCACGCGCACCAATGCCCGCACCCGCAAGGGACCGAAGCGCGGCATCGGCGGACGCAAGAAGTAGCAGAACATCAGTGAACGCCGGGTGGCCATGGGCGATCCCGGCACTGTGCATGCCAGTTGGAGGCATTGACACGTATGTCAGACAAGCGTCGCGGAGCTGGACAGAAGGGTCGCATTCGTCGTCGGGATCGAAAGAACATCCCTCGCGGGCGCGCCTACATCCAGGCAACGTTCAACAACACCATCGTGACCCTCACGGACCCGACCGGCAACGTGATTGCCTGGTCGAGCGCCGGAGCCAACGGGTTCAAGGGCTCGCGCAAGAGCACGCCGTTCGCCGCCCAGATGACGGCCGAAGCGGCCGCTCGCCGCGCCCAGGAGCACGGCCTGCGCCAGGTCGACGTCTTCGTCAAGGGGCCGGGCTCGGGTCGTGAAATGGCCATTCGCTCGCTCCAGTCGAGCGGCATCATGGTGACGTCGATCACCGACACCACCCCGATTCCGTTCAACGGCTGCCGCCCGCCGAAGCGCCGCCGCGTCTGATCGCGTGGTGCCGCCAGTCTTCCTGCCAGGCTGGCGAGCAGGCAGTGCCGGTTCTTCATGAACCGGCTGGTTCCGGTTACGGGACCGGCAGGAGGTTTCGGTCATTTGTTCGCGGATCAGGACAGGGTTGAGCCTGATCTGTCGCGCCGGCATCCAAGGGCGTACATCGGCGCGCATCGAGTACGGCGTCGCAAGGAGGCAAGTCCGCTTGTTGCAGCAACCCGAATTCACCATCAAGACTGTCGAGGCGGGGCTCAACTACGGGCGCTACCAGGTTGAACCGCTCGAACCGGGCTACGGCACCACGCTGGGCAACTCCCTGCGGCGGATTCTGCTGCGCTCGCTCGAAGGCTGCGCCGTATCTCGCATTCGCATCGACAACGTGTGGCACGAGTTCGCGACCATTCCCAATGTTCGCGAAGACGTGACCGAAGTCGTGCTCAATCTGAAGGGCATCCGCCTTCGCCGCGTGCAGCCGCTGCACGGCGATGTGCGCGCCCACCTGTACAAGCGCGGCGAGGGCGAAGGCGAAACCGTCGTCACCGCTGGCGACATCGAGTGGCCGGTCGAAGTGGAGCTGGTCAATCCAGAACTGCACATCGCCACCCTCGACGGGCCGGACGCCGTGCTGGACATGGATCTCTGGGTGAGTCGCGATCGCGGGTATCGCCCGGCCGAGTCGCAGGAAACCTTTGCGCTCGGCGAGATTCCGATCGATGCCATCTTCACGCCGATTCAGCGCGTTAACTACGTCATCGAGCCGACTCGCGTCGGCCAGAACGTGGAATACGATCGGCTGATTCTCGAAATCCTGACCGACGGCACCATCGAGCCGGACGACGCACTCTCCCAGGCGGCCACGATCCTGATGGATCACGCCCGGGTCTTTGCCGAGTTCACGCGGCCCGAGCCAGACGCTGCTGCTTCTTCCTTCATTCCGGAAGAGGTCCAGAACAAGCCGCTGGCCGAACTCGGTCTTTCTCCACGAGTGCTCAATGCACTCCGCAGCAAGCAGATCGACAAGGTCGGCCAGGTGCTGACCATGGACCCCGATCAGCTTCTGTCGATTCGCAACTTCGGTCCGCGCTCGCTGACCGAACTTCGCGAGAAACTGCACGAATACGGTTACCTGCCTGAAGCCGATACCCAGATGATCGAGGAGACCGAGGTCGACGAGAGCGAAGACGCAGAGTCGCTCGAAGTCGCCGAAGCGATCAAGTCGCTGGGTGGACTTGGCCTGGGCGCCACTGAAGACGAGGACGAGGAGTAATGCGACACCAGAAGGCGGGCCGCAAGTTCGGCCGCAACCCGGCGCAGCGAAAGGCCATGCTTCGCCAGCAGGCCATTTCCCTGATTCTCAACGAGCGCATCATGACCACCGAGGCCAAGGCCAAGGAACTGCGCATCGTGGTTGAGAAGCTTGTCACCATTGCCCGTGACGACTCCGAGCACCATCGCCGGCTGGTGATGTCGCGGCTCGATCACGAGAAGTCCGTGGAGCGACTCTTCGATGTTGTCGCCCCGCGTTACGAAGACGTTCCGGGTGGCTACACCCGCATTTCCAAGCTGGGCCTTCGCCGCGGCGACGCGGCGCCGATGGTCCTGATCGAGTTTGTCGCCTAACGGCGACCGATCGTCCTCCGGAACCGGTTCGGTTGGGGAGGACACGCCTGACGCGGTGATACTGAAGCTGACCATCGGCTACGACGGCTCCGGCTTTCTCGGATCGCAACGCCAGGCGAATGCACGAACGGTTCAGGAGGAACTGGAACGGGCGTGCAGCACCCTCGGAGGCGAACCAGTCAGCGTGATGCTGGCTGGCCGCACCGATCGAGGGGTCCATGCAGTGGGTCAGGTTGGCAGCTGCGTGGATTTTCGGCCGGAGATGACGGTGGAGCGACTGCAAAGCGCGCTGAACCGGATCCTCCCGGACGATGTCGGGGTCTCGCACCTCGAGCGCGTGGATGATGGGTTTCACCCTCGCTACGACGCAGCCTGGCGTGAGTACCGATATCGGTTGCTGGTGGGAGCCAAGCAGCCAATCGCGGGACACGTTGGGTGGGTGCGGCGCCACGCACTGGATGTGTCGCGGATGTCCGAGGCCGCAGCCAGCCTGCTGGGGACCCATGACCTGGCCTCCTTCACAGGAGGCGGCGAGGGAGTTCCCTGGTCGCTGCGGTCGAAGGCCAGGCGGGGAACGACCCGCACCATTCGGCACTGTACCGTTCGGTCGGTGCCACCATGGTGGGGCGCGATTCCCGGGGTGGGCCAGGCCGTGGAGGTTCGGATCATCGCGGACGGGTTTCTGCCGCAAATGGTTCGCACCATCGTGGGTGGGCTTGTCACCATCGGCCAGGGCGACGAGGAGCCCGACTGGTTCACGCGGCTGGTGCAGCTGGCAGACCGTCGATATGGCCCGGATCTGGCTCCGGCACACGGATTGATTCTTTGGCGGGTAGGTTACGGCAACGATGTTCCCGACCCTGACCCGGAAGACGAACACCACGCGGGCCAGCATGGCCCCGTGAAACATGGTTAAGGGAGTTCTCGTGGTACAGCGAAGCTATTCAGCCAAACCGACTGAGGTCCAACGCAAGTGGTACGTTGTCGACGCCGAGGGCAAGACCCTCGGTCGCCTGGCAACGACGGTTGCCGCCACCCTGCGCGGCAAGCACAAGCCGACCTTCACGCCGCACATCGACACCGGCGATTTCGTCGTGGTCGTGAATGCCGACAAGGTGAAGGTCACCGGCAACAAGGAAACCCAGAAGGTCTACTACCGGCACTCCAACTATCCTGGCGGTCTCAAGTCCGAGACGCTCAAGGACATGCGTGAGCGCCATCCGGACCGCATCATCGAGAATGCCGTCAAGGGCATGCTGCCGCGGAATTCCCTTGGCAAGCAGCAGCTGACGAAGCTCAAGATCTACGCGGGTGCCGAGCACCCGCAC
>JAEZJB010000275.1 GCA_023415845.1 Chloroflexota bacterium
TCACTGGGCAGCATGCATCCGGCTTTCGGAACGCTGGCGTTGCCTATATTCCGGAAGATCGGCACGGTCGCGGTCTCGTGCTCGATTTTCCGCTCTGGGAAAACGTCCTTATCGGCAACACCGAACAACCTGGCTTCGTCCGGAATGGCATCATCAACTCGGCGTGGATCAGGCGCCTGACCCAGTCACTCATGCAGAAATTCGATGTCCGCGCTCCGTCACCAACCACCCCTGCCCGATCTCTGTCCGGCGGCAATCAGCAGAAGCTGATCATTGCCCGAGAGCTCCATCGCAACCCCGATGTCGTGCTGGCAATCCAGCCGACTCGCGGCCTTGATGTGGGAGCGATCGAATTCGTCCATCGCAGCCTGGTCGAGGCCCGCGACGAAGGCAAGGCGGTCCTGATGCTCTCGTTCGACCTCGATGAAGTGCTGGACCTGAGTGACCGGATTGTGGTGCTGTGGGAAGGAAGTATCGTTGGCGACATGCCCGGCGAGCAGGCCAACCGGTCAGAACTTGGCCTGCTGATGGGTGGTCGTGAGCAGCAGAAAGTCATCAGCGGGAGCGCGGCATGAGCAGTCGAGCAAGCAGTTCCATCCTGATGGTGGTTGGCTCGATCCTGGCAATCGTTGCTGCCCTCCTCGTTGGCGCCATCGTGATCCTCGCCTCTGGACACGACCCCTGGGTCGCCTACAAGGCGCTGGCCGAAGGTGCGTTGGGATCACGTCGAGGTCGGGCTGAAACGCTCGTCTACGCCGCACCACTGCTGTTGGGTGGACTTGCGTTTGCCGTCGCCGCCCGGGCCGGCATGTTCAACATCGGCATCGAGGGGCAACTGGTGATGGGAGGCTTTGCTGCCGCCCTGATCGGGGCCAGTGACTGGCATCTGCCTGGTCCAGTTCAGATCGTGTTGGCCATGCTGGCCGCGATCATTGCCGGCGGTATCTGGGGTGCCATTCCGGGATTTCTCCGGGCGGTGACCGGCGCCCACGAAGTCATCACCACCATCATGTTGAACTATCTGGCGTTCAGGCTGATCACCTACCTGATCCAGAAGCGCTCGGACTGGCTTCCTGTCGATCCCCAGATTCAGGGAACTAACAAAGTGCTCGAGAGCGCGCGTCTCCCGATCCTCCTCGAGCGCACCAGACTGCATCTCGGCATCATCATCGC
Source organism: Chloroflexota bacterium (assembly GCA_023415845.1). Classification (GTDB taxonomy): domain Bacteria; phylum Chloroflexota; class Chloroflexia; order Thermomicrobiales; family UBA6265; genus JACCYX01. The sequence continues at coordinate 1,174 of JAEZJB010000275.1, forward strand.
GTTTGTCGTCGCCATCATCATCTGGTATGTACTTTTCCACACGGTGATCGGCTACAAGATTCGAACTGTCGGTCTCTCCACCGGTGCGGCTCGCTATGGCGGCATCAACTGGGGCCTGACTGTGACCCTCGCGATGGCGCTGTCAGGCGCCCTCGCTGGCATCGCAGGTGCCGGAGAATCCCTCGGGCTTCATGGCCGGCACAGTGCAACCCCGCCCGGACTCGGATTCACCGCAATCGCCGTGGGCCTGGTCGGTCGCAACAATCCAATCGGGATCATCTTTGCCGCACTGTTGTTTGGGTTCCTCAGCGCTGGAGCTCCATCGATGCAGGCAAGCGCTGGCGTATCACGCGAGATCGTCCTCGTCATACAGGGACTCGTCATTCTGGCGGTCGCTGCCTTCGAAGCAATCAACCGCCTTTCATGGTTCCGCCAGCTGACAGCACCACCCGCCACCACCGGAGGTGACCGCTCAAGCGCTGTCGGCATGGAACCAGAAGTCGAACCGCGGCCCTCGCCGCCGGTCATTTAGGAGAGGCGCTCGTGAGCGACTTTTTCACTTTCGCCTTGCTGACCGCAACCCTTCGGATGGCAGCACCACTGATCTTCGCAGCCATGGGTGGTCTTCTTTCCGAACGCGCCGGTGTCATGAACATCGGCCTCGAAGGGATGATGCTCATCGGTGCATTCTTCTCGGTGGCGGGCACATGGTGGACCGGTTCACCGTGGCTTGGATTGCCAATCGGCATGTTCGCCGCGGCAGTGGCGGGACTCATTCATGCCTTCTGGTGCGTCACTCTCCGCGGGAACCAGATTGTGGCGGGAACGGCCATCAACCTTATCGCTGCTGGCCTGACCGCCTTCCTCACCCAGATGATATGGGGCAAGGCCGGCGGTTCAGACACTGTTTCGCGCCTTCCCAACATTTTCAGCGGCCTCAATATTCTGGTTCTCGTGGCCTTCGCCTTTGTCCCGTTGATGCAGATCTTCCTCTTCCGCACCAAGCGCGGTCTGCACACGATGGCGGCCGGTGAGAGCCCGCAAGCCGCCGAGAGTGTCGGCATCGATGTCACGGCGTATCGATATGCGGCGGTGATCGCTAGCGGAGCGCTGGCTGGCGCCGGTGGAGCATTCCTGTCCATCGGCAACCTTTCCTATTTCACGTTGGACATGACGGCTGGGCGTGGATTCATCGCGTTGGCTGCTGTCATCTTTGGCGGGTGGAACCCAATCGGTGCCGCCGTTGCCTGCCTTCTCTTTGGCGCATCCCAGGCGGTCCAGGTGCAGGCGCAAGCCACTCCAGGATTCCCGGTGTCCTCTGACCTGCTCGTCTCGCTTCCCTACCTCCTGACCCTGATTGCCGTGACAGGGCTGATCAGGAGTTCAAGCGCACCGGCAGGACTCGGCAAGCACGCCAGCGCACACTGAACCAAGGATCCGTCCGGAACAATGGCGGTTCCAATCTGAGGGCAGTCTGGACATTGAATCGCCACCAGAACAAGATTGCCGCAACAATCGGCTCCCTCTCGGGTATCGTATAGCCGGTGAACCTGCCCTGACGCAGATGACGTCCAGTCGCCGTTCAAACAAACATTGATCAACCCTTCGTTAGATAGATGACCGCGAGAGGCCGCGATTGGCCTGCCTCACGGCTGGATCAGATGCTGTTGAGTACCAGTTGCATGAGAGAACAGGGCGCGCTGAAATCTGATGTGGTTCGCGTGGTCGTGATCGAACAGGACCCCATTTACCGGCGCGGCTTGCTGGCCATCCTCGGTGACGATGCCGAGATCGATGTCGTGGGCGATGCGGACTCGATTGAGGCGGCCAGAAAGCTTGTGGAAGAAGTGTCGCCTTCGGTGGTGCTCGTCGGAACGCCTTTGTCCGGCGTGCCAGGCCCCGGATTCGCGAGCGAGATCCGGCAACGCTTTCCGACGGTACCGACGGTCGTCATGTCTTCGCGGGAATCAGATGACGAACTGCTCGCCGCCATGCGGGCGGGTGCCTCAGCGTACGTCGGTCGGGGAATATCGGAAGAAACTATTCGTCAGGTGGTAATGCGTGCCGCCTATGGTGAATACGTCATCGACGAGCAACTGCTGAGCAAACCAGGCGTCGCTGCCCGTGTGCTGGATCAGTTCCGAAACAACCGCAATCCCGACACCCTTGTGAGTCAGTCGGTTATGCCGCTGACCGACCGTGAACTCGAAATCCTGAGAAAAGTTAGTGAGGGCATGACGAACGCTGAAATCGGATATGCCCTTGGCATCAGCGCTCAGACCGTCAAGAACCACGTTACGTCCATTCTGAAAAAACTGGCCGTGAACGACAGGACTCAGGCCGTGGTGACCGCCTTGCGCAAGGGGTGGATCACCATTGAGGAGACCGAGAGCTCAAACGATGTCTCGGCGATAGAGACCAACCAACACGGCACAGAGGCACCAATCGAGGAAGCGTAGGCACTCCTTACCTCATAAGTGGGAGCGACTGGATTCGGAGCGCATCGCGC
>JAEZJB010000346.1 GCA_023415845.1 Chloroflexota bacterium
CTCTATCTCGAGCACGTCATGCAGGCGCCCGCAGGCTGCGACTTCGACTTCCTGCGCGGCGCCGACCCGGTCCACGCCACCGAACAGCCCAAGTTCTAGCCACTGCGCGTCATCCGTGATTCAGGGAGGATGAAGGCTCCGACATTTGCTTCCACGACGGGGTGATCAGATTGCTCGGTTCCGAACCGGAGGTATGAGGAGGATTGGGCGAAGCGCGGTCGTCTCCCACAATGCCCGTGGAAGTCACCGTGGGCGCATCACCAGTCACGACTCGAAGGAAGCTGCATGCTCAACGAACGCGAGGCACTCGGCCACTATCTCGCCGCCCAGCGCCATCACATCATCGGGGCCATCGAAGGACTGACCGACGAGCAGCTTCGCCAGCCGGTGCTCCCCTCGGGGTGGAATTGCCTCCAGATGGTCAACCATCTCACCTGGGACGTTGAGAACTTCTGGTTCCAGTGTGTGGTGGCCGGCGACCTTTCCGGCTTTGACATCACGGACGACGGCTGGATCCTGCCGCCCGATGCCACCCGGCAGAGCGTTCTCGCCGCCTATCATCGCCAATGCCAGCGGACCGACGACATCATCGCCACCCGGGACCTCGATTCCGCGCCGGTCTGGTGGCCGGTCGAGATCTTTCCCGAAATGCCGGAGCAATGTCTCCGCGAAACCGTCCTCCACGTCATCGCTGAAACTGCCGCCCACGCCGGCCATCTCGATGCCGTCCGTGAATTGATCGACCAGCGGCAGTGGCTGGTCCAGGCCTGACCCGGAAAGGACCTCGCGCATGACGCTCGATGCCGCCACCATCGGCGCCATCACCCTCTTCACCGAAGACCTGCTCGCCGCCAAATCGTTCTACCACGATGTATTTGGCAAGGATGTCGTCTTCGAAGACCCCCAGTCCGCTGTCTTCCGCTTTGGCGACACCGTGATCAACCTGTTGCAGGTCGAAGCGGCCCCCGAACTGATCGCACCGGCCACCGTGGCCGGACCGGGGCTCGGCGCCCGCCTGCAACTCACGATCTGGGTCGAGGATGTCGACGCCGTCGTCCGCGAACTGAAGGGCCGAGGGGTGGAATTGCTCAATGGACCGATCGATCGGCCGTGGGGCCAGCGAACCGCCGCCTTCACCGATCCCGCGGGCAATATCTGGGAAGTCGCGCAGGGGATCGGCGGCTAAGGGTTGGCGCCACAAGGCAGGGCAAACGACGGTCGATTGCCCCCATGGACGCAGTCATTCCGCAATGGCGGCCTGTCTGCCTGTACCGGATGCTGCTGAGATTCGCATCCTGATGCACGTTGCGGGCGGGAAATGTCCGGTGGAGCCGTGCCTGACGGGTGTACGTGCGACCAATCTCCACGTGAGTGGCGGGATTTCAGGTGTTCGATGCGTACGAGAGAGTACGGGGCGGTCGCCCCGGTCCGATCAGGGGCAGAAAACGGTCTCCTCACCCATTGGCAACTCGCGATGACCACACGATTCCGCGCGAACCCGGCATAAACTCCGGCCGAAAACGCCCGTTAAATCAGGGAAATCGGAGTTTGTGAGTTTTTGAGTTTGTGCAGGCGTCTTGCGTCGATGTCGTGCCACGGCCGATCGTGGCCCGCCATCCGGGATCGGCGATCCCGTTGCTCTCGACAACTGCCGGTATCCCCCTGAAGATGACGTCACCTTGGTGGGCGCATCGTGGCGCCTCGCATCACTCATGGGAGATAGCTCAGCATGTCGTCGAAATCTTCGTCGGAACCGGCCATCAGCCTGGAGTCTCTGGGCCTGCGGCCGGTGATCAATGCCTCGGCCACCCTGACCAAACTCGGCGGTTCCGTCATGCCGCCCGAAGTCGTGGAAGCCATGCAGCAGGGCGCACAGTCGTTCGTCGACTGGCCGGAACTCCAGCGGGCAGTGGGACGCAAGGTCGCCGAACTCACCGGCAACGAAGCCGCCTACATTTCGTCGGGTGCGGCGGCGGGCATCACGGCGGCGGTTGCTGCGGTCGTTGCTGGCACCGACCCCGTCAAGATCGCCGCGTTCCCGAAGCTGGAAGGCATCGAGAAGACGGAAGTGATCGTCTACCGCTCCCAGCGCAACGGCTACGACTATGCCGCGCGCATGACCGGTGTCACCTTCGTCGAACTCGATGACACCATCGAAGCGCTGGAGGCGGCCTTCTCCGACCGCACCGCCGCCGTCCTCTGGTTTGCCGGCAAGCTGGCCGATTCCTCCCCGCCCCTCGACAAGGTCATCGCGCTGGCGCACGCCCGCGGCGTCCCGGTGATCGTCGATGCTGCCGCCCAGGTGCCGAACATCGCCAATCTCTGGCACTTCACCAAAGAACTCGGCGCCGACCTCGCCATCTTCAGTGGCGGCAAGGGGCTGCGCGGTCCGCAGTCGTCGGGCCTCGTGCTTGGCCGGGCCGACCTGATCGAAGGCTGCATCGCCAACGGATCACCCAACTCCACCATCGGTCGCCCGATGAAGGTGGGCAAGGAAGAACTCTTCGGCATCCTCGCCGCCGTCCAGTGGTCGCTGGCCCAGGACGAGGAAGCCCTGCTCCAACGCTACGAGCAGATCGTCCAGTCGTGGATCTCCGGCCTGGCGGAACTGCCGGGCGT
>JAEZJB010000394.1 GCA_023415845.1 Chloroflexota bacterium
GGTAATTTTCGGCCTCGACCTGCTGGGCGTACTGGCGGGCGAGGGAGAGTGGCGAGACATGGTCCATCTCCTGCGACTCTTCGAGACCGGCGCGCAGGCCGGTGACCAGTTCACCATCGCCCCAGTAAGGAGCACAGAAGATCACCACGGAGGCGGCGGTCAGGACCACCGTCAGGCCGATCCGGCGCCAGCCCCACCGCCCCTTCAGCGCCACCACGATGAAGATCGGGATCAGGGCCGCCGTGTAGAGCTTGACCAGCGCCGAGAGGGCGAGCAGTGGGCCGGCCAGGGGTGACCGGCGCTGCAGGGCGACCATCGCCCCGGCCACGAAGATGGTGAGCAGGACGTCGTTGTGGCCGTTGGTGACACCTTCGAACAGCACGAGGGGATTGGCGGCGAACATGGCAAGGGCCAGCCAGCGTTTTTGCCGCACGCCGGCTGCCCAGGCAACGATCAGGCCGGACGCGCCAATGAGCAGGGCATTGAAGATTTTCAGGGCAATCAGGGTATCGATGTAGTCGTAGAACCCGGCGATGCGGGCCGGGATGCCGGTCAGGATCAGCCAGGCGGGTCCGTAGAAGAGTTTGACGTCGGTGAGGAAGGCGGGACCGGCGTAGGAATCGGGTACATAGTCGCGGAAGGTGACGAGATAGGGATTCTTGTCATAATGATAGGCGAGCTTCAATTCGATCATGTAGTTGAACACGTCGAGCGCCCCCACCGGGTAGATCAGGAGGGCGCCGATGGAGGGACCAATGACCAGGCCGAGGATGCCCAGTTTGGCCCAGGTGTTCAACGAGCGGCGGGTGGCCAGCAGGGCGACGACGGTGCCGTAGATCACGGCCAGCAGCACGAATGCCTGAAGGGTTTGCTGCAGCGCATGCGACTCGAAGCCGTTGTCGGCGCGTTCGAACGAGAGATGGATGCGATCGCGGTTCTCGAACAATCCCCACCAGGTCTTGATCTTCAGCCAGGTGAGCGTGGAGACGATGGCGCTGGCGATCAGCCAGGTTGCCGTCATCACCGGCGTGATCATGGGTGGGCGGGGGGAGGATGCGGTGGATGCCTCCGGGGCGTCAGCGGACGCCGGAAGAGCGGGCGAGGTGTCTGGGAGTGTCACAGTCGACATCGGCATCGCCCACTAACAGAGAATCGAGCCAGCGAACTGGTTGTGGGGCGCAGGATGCCCGCGAACCGGCTCCACTCATTGCACCACGCCCGTCAAGGCCGGTAGTGGAACCGTACTCTCTCCAGGCATTTTGTGCCTTGCTGCAGCAATCTCTGATCAGGAATGACTGCTATTCTGGGCCAAAGCTCTCGGTACGGCGGAATGGTGCCAGGGCCGTGAGCCCACGCCACCACCTTCACAACGGGAAAGGGAGATGTATGTCCGATGCAGCCACGGGTTTACTGCCAGCGGGTGCGCCAGCCCCAGACTTTACCCTGCCGTCTGGCCCCGGAACTACGGTTTCGCTGAAGGACTTTCGGGGGCGGCCAGTGGTGCTGGTCTTCTACCCGGCGGACTGGAGTCCGGTCTGTACTGACCAGCTGGGCCTCTATGAGACGCTCCTGCCCGAATTCCAGGCGTTGGGCGATCCGGCGATTCTGGGGATTTCGGTTGACGGAATCTGGTCGCATGCCGCCTTCGCCGAGAATCGCCACCTGACTTTCCCGATCCTCTCCGATTTCGAACCGAAGGGTGTGGTCGCCCGCGAGTATGGGGTGTATGACGCGAAGGACGGCACAAGTGGCCGAGCACTCTTCGTGATCGACGGTGACGGCGTGATTCGCTGGAGCTATCTCAGTCCGAACAGCGTCAATCCGGGGGCCAATGGCATTTTGTCCGCCCTGGAGGAGATCAACGGAAAGCAGGTGCCCGCATGAGCGAGGACGTCCCAGGCCTCACCATTCCCGTCAGCGACAACGATCACGTGCAGGGACCGGCCGATGCGCCGGTGACCCTGGTGGAATATGGCGACTACGAGTGCCCCTACTGTGGCATGGCGGCCCCGATCGTCAAGCGGGTGCAGGAGCAGATGGGAGACCGCCTGCGCTTCGTGTTCCGTAACTTCCCGATCGCCACGTCGCACCCGCATGCCCGGGCCGCGGCCGAGGCCGCCGAAGCTGCCGGTGGGCAGGGCAAGTTCTGGGAGATGCACGATCAACTCTATCGGCACCAGCATGCCCTGGAGGATGCCGACCTCGTGCGGTATGCGACGCGGATTGGCCTGAACGTCGAGCAGTTCGAGCAGGACCTTGCCAACCACACCTACGCCCAGCGGGTTCGTGACGATTTCATGGGCGGGGTTCGGAGCGGGGTATCTGGCACCCCAGGCTTCTTCATCAATGGTGAGCTCTACCAGGACAGCTGGGACGAAGGCCCCCTGCTGGACGCCCTCGAATCGGCAGCCCAGGGGTAGAACCGTCCCCACGCCAACCGCGAACGACCTCGCCCGGGGAGAAAACTCGCTCCGGGCGAGGTCGTGGTCCGTTCCGCGGAGCAATCAGGCGGCGCGCCGGGCTCGCTGATTGCGGGCTTCGTACAACACCAGGCTGGTGGCCACCGCCAGGTTGAGCGAATCGGCCTGGCCCGCCATCGGAATGCGGACCATGGTCGTGCTGAGGGCGGTCAGCTCCGGAGGCAGCCCCTGCCGCTCGCTGCCCATGAGCAGGACGAACCGGTCATCGTAGCCATGGGTGGCGTAGTCGGTCTCGGCCCGGTCGGAGGTGCCGACGACCGCCAAACCTCGGGCGGTGACCCAGTCCGCGAAGGTGCTGGTATCGCAGCACACGAGAGGCACCGAGAAGGTGGCGCCCATCGCCGCCCGGATGGCAGCCGGGTGCCAGGGGTCGACTGCGTCACCGGTCAGGATGATGCCACCGGCGCCAACGGCGTCGCAGGTGCGGAGAATGGTGCCGAGATTGCCAGGGTCCTGCGGTTCGTGCAGCACCACGACTGGCGCCTCAGCCTGCGCAAGGGTATCCAGCGACGACCAGATCTGATGACCGACGGCGGCGATGCCGCGTGGATTCTCCCGGGTGGCGATGGAGGCGAACTGGGCGGCGGTCAGGGGCTGGCAGGGCACGTTCCGGGCCAGGGCGATGTCGAGCGTGGCCTGGCAATGGCCGTCGCGCACGGCCTCGGGAACGTAGAGCACGACCTCGATTCGCGCCCGGGAGGCGAGGGCGGCACGGACGGGACGGATACCTTCGACGAGAAACAGGCCGGTAGCGCGTCGTTCCTTGCGGGAATGCAGGCGACGGCAGGTGCGGAGGGAGACGCTGGGTGATGGGGCGGGCATGTCGATACGTCCTGGACCAGTGAAGGGCAAGGGCGCACCTGGGGAGATGTGATTGGGGTGAAGGGGTTCCGGGTGCGCCAGACGAAGCGGCACTCGGACGACCACCCATGGGTTGTGTGTCCAGGGTTGGCTTCCCGGCCAGACCAGGCACCGGTTCACGCCGGGGAGGCGTGGTGCTGGTCCGTCGTCCGAGAAGCACTATCCAAGAACAGGGGTATAGGGATAGGTGCGGTCCATGCTTCCAGATCCAGATCGTATGTCGAATTCTGTCCCTATCGTAGCAGACCCCGGGCTGGATCGTGCTTGCCGGTTGCCCTACAGCCAGCAACCATCCGGTCGTGCGACACTCTCACCGATGACGCGCGCCGAACGCCTGCTCCAGTTGATGCACCTGCTGCGCCTCCATCGCTTCCCGGTGGCAGGCGAGACGCTGGCGGCCGACCTCGGCATCTCGCTGCGCACCCTGTATCGCGACATCGCCGCCCTGCAGGACCAGGGCGCGGAGATCGAGGGCACACCGGGACGCGGGTATCGGCTCAAACCCGGCTTCCTGCTGCCACCGCTGATGTTTACCGACGAGGAGATCGAAGCGCTGGTGCTGGGGACGCGCTGGGTGGCCTCGCGGACCGCCGATCCGGTGCTGGCCCGAGCTGGACAGAGCGCCCTTGCCCGCATCGCCGCCGTGTTGCCCGCCGATTTGCGCGAGCAGCTGGAAGGAACCGCCCTGTTCGTGCCGGCGCTGGGCCGGGGTGATGAAGGGGAGGAGCAGGAGCGACCACCCGTGCTGCCACGCCTACGGGCAGCGATACGCGATGAACTGAAGGTACGGATTGGCTATCGCAACGAAGCCGGTGACGCCTCGGAGCGGGTGATCTGGCCGGTCGCGCTCGCCTATTTCGAGCACGTTCCGGTCGTTTCGGGTTGGTGCGAACTGCGCCAGGATTTCCGCAACTTCCGGATCGACCGGATTTCGTCGCTGACCATGACCACCGAGCAGTATCCCCAACGTCGCGCGGATCTGTTGCCGCGATGGCGGAAGGCCAACGGGATTCCGGCGCCCGATCGCCGCCCGGCCGCACGCACCCGGCAGACCTGACACGACATATCCATCCAGGTGCAGGTAGCAGGCAGGTGATCGCCAGAAGGGGAAGAATCTGCCCCAAAATTGCCGCGACTTGCTGCCATGTTCTGTCACAACCCGGCGGGACGATGGACTCAGCGCCACGGATATGGCCGTGGCGCCGAGTCATCATCATCAGGGAGTGCCTGCCATGGAACCGACCTACACCATTCTTTACGTCGCTGATGTGGCCCGCAGCGTCGCCTTCTATCGCGAAGTCTTTGGCGTGGAGCCGGTGGAACAGCAGCCCACCTTTGGCATGTTCGTGCAGACGCCCGGACGTGCCTGGGGACTCTGGCAGCGTGACCAGGTCAAGCCGGCCGCTACCGAATCGGTGGGTGGCGCCGAGTACTGCATTTCCGTGGGAAGTCGTGAAGAACTCGACACCCTGGTTGCGCAGTGGCGCGAGCGAGGCATCCCCATCGCGCAGGAGCCAACCGAGATGGACTTCGGGTACACGTTCGTTGCGCTGGACCCCGATGGCCATCGAATCCGGCCGATGGCCCCGGCCCAGCATACGGAGGCTGCCCGCGCGTCCTGATCCGGTTGCCACCTCGGGCCAGGCATGCGCGCCATGCCTGGCCCGGCGCGCAGATTACTGCCCGACGAAGTCAAGCAACGCCTGGTTGACCTCCTCGGAGTGGGTCCAGAGCAAGCCGTGGGGCGCACCCTCGATGGGAACGAGCGTGACCTGGGCGTTGATCAGCGCGTCGGGCAGGAGCTTGCCGGTCGCTTCGAAGGGCAGGATGCGGTCTTCGGTGCCCTGGACGACGAGCGTCGGAATGTCGAACGCCGGCAGGTCGCCCCGAAAATCGGTCAGCCAGGAGGGAACGACGGCCGCCGCCGCGTACCAGGAACTGCCGATCGCCACATTCCAGGACGCATTGACCGCGTCCTGGCTGATCCGCGAGCCGAGGAATTTGTCGAGGTTGTAGAAGTTTTCGTAGAAGCTGGTGAACCAGGCGAAACGATCGGCGGTGGCACTGGCCTTGATGCCATCGAAGACGGACTGGTCAACCCCGGTCGGGTTGTCATCGGTCTTGAGCAGGAAGGGCGGGATTGGTCCGAGCAGACCCGCTTTGGCGATCCGGCCACTGCCGTAGGTGCCCAGGTAGCGGGTGACCTCCCCGGTTCCCATCGAGAAACCCATCAGGATCACGTCAGACAGATCGAGCGTATCGAGCAGCGTATTGAGGTCGGCGGCGAAGGTATCGTAATCGTAGCCGGTGACTGGCTGGCTGGACTGGCCATAGCCGCGCCGGTCATACGTAATGACGCGGTAGCCAGCCTGGAGCAGGGCTGCTTCCTGTTTTTCCCAGGAGCGTCCGTTGAGCGGATAGCCGTGGATCAGGACGACCGGCTGCCCACTTCCGTGGTCTTCGTAAAAGATCTGGATCTCGGTCGAGTTTTCAGTGCCAACTGTGATGAACCCCATTGGCGACTCCTTCCTTGAATCCGCGAATACACCACGGGGCAGTGACCACCCTGCGCCCTGATTTCGATCATACATAATGTTTCGAGAATATGGGGAAAACAGCATATGAAGGAAGATTGGCCTGCAGGCGATTGACGTGCATTTTGCACGAAAGGTTTGGGGGCAGGTGGCGTGCGGAGCCACCATCTTCGCGATTGGCCTGAATGTTGCGAGGTGAGAGATGCGGCATGGGATGCGTGCAATGCATGCGACAGGGTTGACGGTTTTTCCACGGCTGCATACGATGCCCGAAGTTTCCAAACAAGGGATCCGCAGCTGGGCGGTATCCCCGCGCGTCTTTTTAGAAGGAAGTGTCCGTGGACAAAGGCTCTCGGAATATTTGGGACCTTTCACAACTCGAACGGCTCTGGACCGCGCGTGGCCTCGATCGCCGTGACCTCTTCAAGCTGGTGGGTGCTGGCGCGGGAATGACCGCCCTCACCACGCTGGTGACGGCACCGGGATCGGCTGTGGCGCAGGACGCTGCCTCGCAGGTCACCATCGAATGGACCAAGCCGCGTACCCTCGGACCCCTGTTCTCCACCGCTGGCTACGAGCAGCAGGTCGAGCGGGCCATTTTCGGCACGCTCGTGACCATGAACAACGTGCTCGAAGCGATTCCGGACATGACCACGTCGATCGACGTTTCGGATGACGCGACAGAGTACACCTTCCACCTTAACGAAGGCGCGACCTTCAGTGACGGTACGCCGCTGACCTCGGCCGATGTGCTCTTTACCATCGAGCGCGCCGTGGACACCCGCACCGCTTCGTTCTGGAAGGGCCGGTTCATGGGCCTGGAGGGTGCTGCGGAGTATGCCGACCAGCAGGCCGACAGCATCAGCGGTCTCACCGCGCCCGATGACTACACCGTGGTCATGAAGCTCTCGTCGCCGGACTCGGCCTTCCTGCCGATCCTCGCCGACTTCTCGGGACTCGGCATCCTGCCGAAGCACATCCTCGAAGGTGTCGCCCCGGAAGCCCTGATCGAAGATCCGTTCAACCTCGCCCCCACGGTTGGCGCTGGTCCATACAAGTTCGTGACCTACGAAACCGACCAGTACCTCGAACTCGAAGCCAACCCCACGTTCTGGGGCGACGCTCCGGCCGTGCAGAAGATCTTCATGCGCATCCTGCTGCCGGACGTGGCGGTGGCGGAACTCGAAGCCGGCACGGTTGATGTGATCTCGGTGTCGATCGATGACATGGAGCGGCTTTCGGCCAACCCGAACCTGACGATCGTCTCGATCGAAAGCCCGTCGCTGGACTCGATCTCGGTCAATCTCGATCGCGAGTACTTCCAGGACGTTCGGGTGCGGCAGGCCATGCAGATGGCGATCGACCGCGAGAACATCGCCGCCAACCTCTACCAGGGGCAGGCGATCGTCCGCAACAGCCCGATCTTCGGCCCGGCCTGGATGGGCGTGCCCGAGGGGCTGAACGAATACCCGTTCGATCCGGAAGGCGCCAAGGCACTGCTCGCGGAAGCTGGTTGGGACCCCAACCAGGAAGTCGAAATGATGTACAGCGCGGGTGGCACCTCGACCTTCAACGCGATGGTCGCCGTCATCCAGCAGCAATGGGCCGACGTTGGCATCAAGTGCAACCTGCTCCAGCTGGATTCGGCCGAGCTGGTCCGCAAGCTGGTCACCGAGCCCGACTACGACCTCTACATCGGTGGCGGTGGAGTCTACGGCGCCGAGCCGAGCATCAGCGCCAAGTACTACCTCAGCGACAACTTCACCCCGGGTGGCGCGAACAACGTGCACTACTCGAATCCGGAGATCGACGAGCTCTACGCCCAGGGACGCGCAGTCGCGACCCCGGAAGAGCGCAAGGCGATTTACACCCAGATCGCCCAGATTCTCAACAACGATCTCCCGTCGATCTTCCTGTGGTCGCCGAACACCAACTTCGCGGTCAACAACCGCCTGCTTGGGTTCGAGGCCCCGGCCTATGTAGCCAACCGGCTGTGGAATGCCGAGGACTGGTCGGTCGAAGGCTAGGGTAACCCCAGGTGTTAAAGTGAGCCGGCGGTACACATCCGTGCGCCGCCGGTTCACTGGCGTGTTCAGGCTGGAGGAAATGCGGAGTGGGACGATATCTCCTCCGGCGGTTGATGATCAGTGTTCCGGTGTTGCTCGGAATCACGGTCGCCATGTTCATCATCATCAATCTCTCGCCTGGTGACCCGGTGACGGCACTGCTCAATCCCGAGCAGATGGCGAACATGGGCCCGGAGTGGGTGGAGGCGCAGAAGGAATCGTTGGGCTTGAACGATCCGGCGCCCGTACGGTACATGAAGTGGCTCGGCCAGACCCTGCAGGGCAACCTCGGGTACTCCTCCGCCGACCGAATGCCCGTGATCGAGAAAATCGGCGAGCGCATTCTGCCGACCCTGCGCCTGATGAGTGTCGTGATCGCCGTTTCGGTGGCGGTCGGGGTGCCGCTGGGCGTCATCTCGGCCCTCAAGCAGTATTCCTGGATCGACTACCTGCTGACGGTGCTCGGGTTCCTGGCGGTCTCGATTCCCGGGTTCTTCCTGGCATTGGTGTTGATTTACGTCTTTGCCTTGAAACTCGACTGGTTGCCCGCCACCGGCATGTATACGGTGGGGCAGCCGCGCTCGTTCGTGGATTCGATTTCCCACCTGATCCTGCCGGCAACCGTGCTGGGCCTCAGCCAGGCAGCGCCGATCATCCGCTACACCCGCGCCAGCCTGCTGGACACGATCAAGCAGGACTATGTGACCACGGCCCGGGCGAAGGGACTTGGTGAGAAGCGGATCATCGTGGGGCACGCCCTGCGCAATGCCCTGATCCCGATCGTGACGATTGTGGCCCTGCAGATTCCGGGCCTGCTCAGTGGCACGGTCATCATCGAGCAGGTCTTTGCCTGGCCCGGGATGGGGAGCCTCGCCATTGCCGCCGTGCAGGGACGCGACTACAACACGCTGATGGGCATCAACCTGATTGCAGCGATCATGATCCTGCTCAGTAACCTGTTGGCCGATGTGGTCTATGCCTTCATCGACCCAAGGATCAAGTACGGATGAGTGCGACAGCCCTGACCCCTGCCGCTGCAGCCGCCCTGGCCGCGACCGAGCGACGGCCACCGTCGTTCTGGCAGCGATTCCGCCGTCACCGCCTGGCCGTGGTCGGCCTGGTGGTGCTGGCCATCATCGCCGTTGCGTCGATTCTCGCGCCGCTGATCGTCAACCATCCGCCGAACGCGGTGGATCTTTCGGCCTATCGAACGGCCCCCAGTTCCGACCACTGGTTTGGCACCGACTCGGCCGGCCGGGATGTGTTCAGCCGGCTGCTCTATGCCGGACGTGTCTCGCTGGCCGTGGGTGGGGTGGCAGTCGGCATCTACGTGGTGATCGGTACCCTGTTGGGTGGCATCGCCGGCTACTTCGGTGGCTGGGCCGACAACCTGATCATGCGCATTGCCGACATGGTGCTCTCGTTCCCCAGCATCATCGTGATCATCACAATCGTGTCGCTGGTTGGCCCGAGCATCATCAACGTGATGCTGGTGATTGGCCTGATGGGGTGGCCGCCGATTGCCCGCCTGGTGCGCGGCGAATTCCTGACCCTGCGCGAGCGGGAATTCGTCCAGGCATCGATCTCGATCGGAGCGACCAGCCCGCGGATCATCACCCGTCAGATCCTGCCGAATGCCCTGACCCCGGTGATCGTCAACGCGACGTTCGGGATGGCCAGCGCGATCCTGCTGGAGGCCGGATTGAGCTTCCTCGGACTCGGCGTGCAGCCACCGACCGCGAGCTGGGGCAACATGCTGATCGGGGCCCAGTCGATCACGGTGCTGGAGCAGATGCCCTGGCTGTGGGTGCCGCCCGGCCTGATGATCGTGCTGGCGGTGCTGTGCATCAACTTCGTGGGCGATGGCCTGCGTGACGCGCTCGATCCGCGATCCCGGCGATAAAGGTCACCGCTTTCGCCGGTGTCACCGACATCAACGTTGCATCCAACCGTGCCCGGGAATCCATCGCGATTATCCGGGCACGATGCATTCTTCCTGACGGAGCCGGAAAGGAACGAGCGTCGAGATGACCGAACCCGCCACCAATTACCAGCACCTGGCCGCCGACTACGCGCGGCACCGGCGAGTCCATCCCGGTGTCGTCGAGCAACTCCTGCAGGCCATCCGGCAGCACGATGCGGCCGACATCCTCGACGTGGGATGTGGATCGGGCAACTACCTGGCGGTGCTGGTCGACTTGACCCGTGCCCGGGTGGTGGGGATCGATCCTTCGGCGGCGATGCTCGACGAGTTGGCGCAGCGTTTGCCCGCGGCGGAAACGCGGGTCGCCCCAGCCGAGGCGATTCCGTATCCCGACGCGTCGTTCGACCTGCTCTACTCGGTTGATGTCATCCACCACGTCAGGGACCGGGACGCCTGGTTCCGGGAGGCTCGGCGCGTGCTGCGGCCAGGAGGACTGGTAGTCATGGTCACCGACTCGCCCACCGACCTGGCGCGACGGGTGCCGCTGACGTCGCACTTCCCGGAGACGCTGGCCCACGAGCGCAGCCGGTATCCCGATATCGAGACCCTGCAGGCTGAGATGACCGCTGCCGGGTTTGGTGACCTTCGCCTCGATCACGTGGAGCTCAGTTACCCGCTGACCGACATCTCGGCCTATCGAAACAGGGCCTACTCGGCCCTGCACCTGATCGACGCCGACGCCCACGCCGCCGGGATGGCCCGGCTCGAAGCCGATCTGGAGCGTGGCCCGATCGAGGCCACCTCGCTCTACACCCTGGTCTGGGGTACTGCCTGACGCATGGTGCTGGCCCACCACCGGCCGGGATGACGTGAGAAGCGGTAGGTGATGGCTGGCAGATCGGCGCAACCAGCAAGAAGCCTGCCCGTGGCCTCGCACCGTATCGTTCAGCCAGCGACCGATGATTCCACCGGAAAGGACAGCCCTGTGTCGACGGATGTTGCCGATTTTATCGCCGCCATTCCCCAGCCGTGGCAGGTTGAGCTTGCCTCCTCGCTGCGGGAGCTGGTGTTTCGCACCATTCCCGACGCCACCGAGCGCATTCAGTACAAGCAGCCGCACTTCCTGAAGAACGGCAAGTATGCGGCCGTGATCAGCCCGGCCAAGGCGCACCTGTCGTTCACGGTGTTCAACACCGAGGATCTCGCCAAGCCGGAAGGATTCGAGGGGCCACCGCAACGCGCGGTCCTCAAGATCAGGGAAGGCGCGCCGGTGGACTTTGCACAACTCGAATCCCTCCTCGCCCAGGCTTCGGCAGGCCTGTAGCGATTTCCTCCCGCCAGCCTTTGGCATCGGATCTGTGTTATCGCGAGCGTCAGGGTTGAGCGTAGGTCGCCTGCGACCAGATTACCTGCCAGCGGCCTTCGCGCCGGATGTAGATATCGGTGTGCCAGTACGTCCCTTCCGGTCCTGTCACGCCATCGACGGTGATCTGGATTCTCGACTGATAGCGCAACGCCGCGAGGTCGCCGGTGCAATGAACGGTGATGTCGGAGATGGGCGCAAAGACCTGATAGTGGATGCGGCCAGACTCCAGGGCGCCAAGGTAGTCGTCTTTGGAGAGTGACACGCCCATTGGGTTGATGAGCTGGAAGTTCTCGGCATGCAATGGGCCAGCCGTTGCCATGTCAACCGCCACAAGAGCACGAAGTCGCTGCTCCTCCAGGGCTCGAAGGGTGGCTGCGTCGTTCAT
>JAEZJB010000424.1 GCA_023415845.1 Chloroflexota bacterium
ACCGGCATGCCCTGAATTGTCACGCCTTGCCTAACCCGGTATACTTGACGAAACCTCCACCATGCGCCGTGCAGTAGTGCCCGGGTTTCATGGGTTGGAGGTTGCTGCGTGTCGATTTTCTAAGGTAGGTCTATGGACGGTACGGACGTTCGTGAGCAGGGAACCGGGGCAAGCACTGCCGCCGAACAGAACGCTGTTGCGGAGCAGGAACTTGCTGACGGCCTGTCGCTCATGGAGCAATTCCTCAGCGATCCTAGCCATGACTACAAAACCCTGAAATACGGGGATGTCATGGAAGGCATCATCATGCACCTCGACCGGGACGAGCTGCTTGTGGACATCGGGTCCAAGGCAGAAGGTATCGTGCCGGCCAAGGAGTACTCCAGTCTTTCTGCTGAGGAGAAGGACAAGCTGGCGGTTGGGGACAACATCCTCGTCTTCGTGGTTCAGCCCGAAAACGCGGAAGGTCACCCGGTCGTTAGCATCGATCGCGCTCGCCAGGAAAAGAGCTGGCGCAAGCTGCAGGAGATTCACGAGGCCAACGAAGTCATCGAGGCCGAAGTCACCAACTACAACAAGGGTGGTCTTCTGGTCAATCTCGACGGCGTTCGCGGGTTCGTGCCAGCTTCGCAGGTAAGCGAGATCCGCGGTGGCGACGAGTCGAGCAAGCAGGCTGATATGGCCCGCCTCATCGGCACCACGCTTCCGCTCAAGGTCATTGAAATCAACCGGCATCGCAACCGCCTGATCCTGTCTGAGCGACAGGCCATTCAGGAACGCCGCGATGTGATGAAGGAAAAGCTCATCGAAGAGCTGCAGGAAGGCGAGATCCGCAAGGGTCGTGTCTCCTCCATCTGCGACTTCGGTGCCTTCGTGGACATTGGGGGAGCCGACGGACTCGTCCACCTCTCCGAGCTCTCCTGGAGCCGTGTCCGCCACCCGAGCGAGCTGCTCAAGATCGGCGAAGAGGTCGATGTCTACGTCCTCGGCATCAATGCCCAGGAAAAGAAGATCGCCCTCTCGATCAAGCGCACCCAGGCCGAGCCCTGGAGCCGCGTCGCCGCCTCGTACGAGGTTGGCAAGCTGGTCCGCGGTGTGGTCACCCAGTTGGCGAACTTCGGTGCCTTTGCCCGCATCGAGGACGGCATCGAGGGCCTGATCCACGTCTCGGAGCTCGCCGACGAGCGGATCCAGCATCCGAAGCAGGTCGTCTCCGAGGGGCAGGAACTCCTGCTCCGCATCATCCGTATCGATCCCCAGCGTCGGCGCATGGGCCTGAGCCTCCGCCGCGCCCTTGACACCCCGGATGATGAACTGCTGAGCGTCTTTGGCGAAGGCATCCTCGAAGAGCGAGATGCCCTCGTCCAGAAGATCAAGGACGCCCTTGAGGCTGAAGGTCTCACCGGCCAGTTCGCCGAGCGCGAACCGGAGGAAGGTGAGGGCGAGGCCGCTGGCGAGTCCGGCGAGCCGACCGAAGCCGAAGTCCGGGTCGTTGACCAGGTTGCCGCCTTCGAGGAGCGCCGCCAGCGCGCCGAAGAGGCTGCGGCTCAGCGCCGCGAATCGCGCCAGGCGCGCGGTGGCCAGTCCGAGCAGCAGCAGTCGTCGACGTCCAGCTTCGCCGATGAGGACATGTCGGCGATGGCGATGGCGTTCGCGCTCGCCGGTGCCGCCCTCGACGAAGAAGCCGCCGAGGAGGCTGCAGACGAAGCCGCTTCCACCGAGAGCTCCGAAGCTGGCGAAACCAGCGAGGAAACCTCGCAGGAATAGGCTCCGCGTACAACGCAAAGTGTGCTCAAACAACACGGGCAGGTGTCTTCGTACACCTGCCCGTGTTGCCTGCTTTTGACGGTATCAGGCATAGTAGCTATGGGCAGTGGTCCGCCACCCGCGATCGCTGCAAAATTGATGCCAGAACCCACCCCGCATCGAAGATGGGTTCGGTGCCTCTGGCACCAGGCGCATGACCGGCCTCGTTTCGCAGGTGGTCCGGTCAGTGAGTTATTGGGGGAGCCCCGGATGGCCGAGAAGTTCGACAAGTTTACCGATCGAGCTCGCAGAGTCCTCACGCTCGCCCAGGAAGAGGCCCAGCGGTTCAATCACAACTACATTGGGACTGAGCATCTGCTGCTGGGTCTGGTGCGCGAAGGCGAAGGCGTGGCTGCCAAGGTGTTGGGCAACATGGGAGTTCAGCTCCCACGTGTCCGCTCGGCCGTCGAGTTCATCATTGGTCGGGGCGACTCGATGGTGATGGGCGAAATCGGCCTCACACCGCGAGCCAAGAAGGTGATCGAGCTCTCCGTCGATGAAGCTCGTCGCCTCAATCACCACTACATCGGCACCGAACACCTGCTGCTCGGTCTCGTCCGCGAGGGCGAGGGCATCGCGGCAGGGGTCCTCGAAAGCCTTGGCGTCAACCTCGAGAAGGTCCGCGCCCAGGTCATGCAGGTTGTCTCCCAGAGCGCAACCGCGCAACAGCAGTCGTCGAAGTCCCAAACCAAGACGCCCTACATGGATGCCCTGGGCTTCGACCTCACCGAAGCGGCCCGCACCCAGAAACTTGGGCCCCTTGTTGGCCGGTCGCTCGAAATTGACCGCGTCATGCAGATCCTGTCGCGCCGTACCAAGAACAATCCCGCCCTCATCGGTGAACCCGGTGTCGGTAAGACCGCCATCGTGGAGGGGCTCGCCCAGCGCATCGTCAACGGCGATGTACCCGAGCAGCTTCAGAACAAGCGCCTCGTTGCGCTCGACATCGGCGCCCTCGTCGCCGGGACCAAATATCGCGGCGAGTTCGAAGAGCGGCTCAAGAAGATCGTCAATGAGGTCAAGGAGACGAAGAGCATCCTCTTCATTGATGAACTCCACACCCTTGTCGGTGCCGGTGCCGCCGAAGGTGCCGTCGACGCCGCCAACATCCTGAAGCCGGCCTTGTCTCGCGGCGAGTTGCAGACCATCGGCGCCACCACGCTGGACGAGTACCGCAAGTACATCGAGCGCGATGCCGCGCTGGAGCGACGCTTCCAGCCTGTCCAGGTTGACGAGCCGTCCATCGAGGAAACCATCCAGATCCTCGAGGGCGTTCGCGAACTCTACGAAGAGCATCACCGCCTCAA
>JAEZJB010000468.1 GCA_023415845.1 Chloroflexota bacterium
TCGTCCGGGCTCGGCAGGCGCTCCAGCGCGGTGACGATGCTCGACAGTTCCAGCAGGTCGATGTCATCGGCGGGCCGATCCGCCAGCAACTCGTCCAGCACCGGCCGCAACACGACCGGCCACGTGCGCGGATCGAGTGGAAAGGGTGAATCCCAGTACCGAATCGTGAACCCGCCATCGGCAAACGACAGCACGAGTTCCCCACGCTCCAGCACATCACCATACTGGTCGCCCAGAAATGGCAGCAGCACCTTCCCGGCCAGTTCGCGCTTCAGGGGTGACCAGTCGATGTCGAACGTCTCGGCATACCGGGACAGCTGGCCATGCTCGAGCACATCCTGCCACCAGGCATTCTGGCCACCCTCGATGCCCATGTGATTGGGTACGAAGTCCACGATCAACCGCATGCCACGATCGTGGAGCGCCGTCACGAAGGCGGCGAAGTCCTCATCACTCCCGATGTCGGGATTGAGTTGTCCGTAATCGACCACGTCATAACCGTGCAGCGACCCCCGCGCGGCCCGGAAGATCGGCGACGCGTAAACGTGGCTGATCCCCAGGTCCGCAAGGTAGGGCACAATCGCGGTGGCGTCGCGAAACGTGAAGGTGTAATTGAGCTGCAGTCGATAGGTTGCGCGTGGCAGGGGCAAGGCCCGGCGCTCGGCGATCACCGTCGCTACCATGGCGGCGATGTCCGGCCGAACCTCGGTCGAGGTGGTCATGAATTGGAGGTCTCCCGGACAGAAGCTGGCGACGTCGCCAGGCAGATGGGCGTCTCTCAAGGGCCGGTGCACACGGCACCCGCCGCTTCATGCTACCAGCCGGGATTGGCATCAAGGCAGCCACAATGGACCATATCCACCAAACGCCCTGTCAGTTCCGAGGCTCCCCATGGATACCCAAATGACAACATTGCGCACCCGGCCGAGTTCCCGTCTGGTCATTCTTGACCAGCGCAACCGCATCTTTCTCTTTCGTCACACCGATCCCCGCCGCACCTACTGGGTCACCCCGGGCGGCGGTGTCGAACCTGGCGAAAGCTGGGAAGAGGCTGCTCTCCGTGAATTGCGGGAAGAAACCGGCATCGAAGGTGCGCCCCTGGCAGGGTGGATCTGGAGCCGGGAGAAAAACGGCGAGGTCGGCGGCGAGCCAGTCCGGGCGATCGAACGCTACTACCTGGTAAGGGCCGAGCCCGGGCAGGTTCACACCAGGTTCCAGTTGGCCTACGAGCGCGAGGTCTACCAGCAACACCGCTGGTGGACACCCCAGGAACTGCGCGCCACCACGGAACCAGCGTACCCGGCAGGCCTCGCCGACCTGCTGGATACGCTGGTTGCCGCAGGGGTTCCGGCCACGCCACGCATGCTGCCGGAAGAAGCGGGGGACTAGGCGTTTTTCACCAGCGGCCCGGTGTAGACCACCTCGAACAGGATGCCGTCCGGCGACCGGAACATCACCTGGTAGTAGTCGGTGTCGCCATCGCCGATGTAGTCGTCGCGCCGCTGCGGTGTCCCGAACAGCGCCTCCGTCTCCAGCTCCGCGATCAACGCCGTCGCCGCATCGACGTCGGCCACCGCGTCGGCATTGATCGCGATGTGGTTCACCCCCCGGTGATCGTGATCCTGCTTCTCGCTGGCGTCGGTCGGCACGAACCAGAGCGACACGCCCTCACCAAACCCGGACACATACCCTTCGCTCTCCGGCACGTTGAACCCAAGTCCGGTCAGGAGCCGGCGGTAAAAGTCGAGGTTTTCGGCGGCGACGTTGAGTTGCAGGTGGTTGATGCCGTTGGCTGCCATGAAAAGTCTCCTCAGGAAGTCTCCGCTGCCCGCCAGGTCCACACCTGGTGTGAGCGTGGGGATCACGGCGAAAGCGCCACCGATCTCCCCATCGCTACCATCAAGAACGCACCATCCGGGACGTCCGTGAGACGTACAATTCCGGAACCAACCCATCCGGGCGACGCCGCCATCGCCCCAGTCCATCGAAAGGATCGATTGATGCACCTTCGGTCGTTCTCGTTGCTTGGCCTGGTGTTCCTCATCATGGCAGCCGTCTATCCAGCCGTCACCGCGGCCACCAGCCATCAGGTCGCCGGCAACGAGTACCAAAGCCCGCAGTACGACTACGCCGTCAGCTGGGGAGGCGAGTGGGCGGCCCGCGAACGCGATTCCAGTTCGGTCCGGCGCGGCGCGGACACCCTGGTCCTGGCCACCAATGCCGGTCGCCTGCAGGTCATCGGTCAGCCAGCCGACGTTTCGGCCGCCAACCGCCTGATGGATACGCTCACCAGGCTCACCGAGCATGCCAGCCAGGTCGTGATCACCGCCCACGACACCGGCGCCGTCGTGCCAACCAGCATCTTCCAGGCCGACAATACCGCCTACGCCGTCGAGGTCCACGATCTCGACAACGTGCAGGTCACGGTCATCCTGTCTGCCCGCGTGGCCCGCTTCGCCGAGGCGCAGGACCTGGCCACCACCGTCACGCTCAACGGCACCCCCCTCTTCACCGGTGAACCAGTTCCCACTGCCGTTGCGGGAGGCGACACCGAGGTCGCTGCCACCGATCAGCCGGTCAACGAGACCGATGACGAGCCGACCGCCGCCGCGAGTTCCCCCGGCCCAACCGGGCTGGACGGCTCCACCTTCACCAGCCCCGGCTTTGGTATCTCCCTCGATATCCCCGATGGCTGGCAGGTGCAATCCGAAACGATCGCCCCCAACGACGAGACCCTTCAGCTCTTCAACGGCACCAGCCTGATCAGCATCCGCGCCTCGACCACGCTGCCCACCGACCCCGCCGATTGCGTCAACGCCGTCAAGGCCGAAGCCGCCGCCACCCCGCTTCACGCCGACCTCAAGCTGGCGCTGACTGGCGCCGGCGAGCTCTTCCAGGGCGCCGACGACCGGGGTGCCTACGCCCTTTTCATCTACCCCGGGGGCGACGGCGCGGAGTGGACCTATTTCGTCCGCTGCGAGCCGCTGGTGGAAGGTGAGTCGGTGCTGGTCATCGTTCAGGACGTCCCCTCGGAGCACTACATCGCCGAACGTCAGGCCCGTCGCCTCATCCAGATCAGCAT
>JAEZJB010000160.1 GCA_023415845.1 Chloroflexota bacterium
CCGGCCTCACGCAGGAGAGACGTCACCCAGGCGTCCTCCTGCGCCACGTTTTCCTTCATCGCGATCGACCCGGCGGTATTGGGCATGCGGTCACCGGTGGCAATGTTGTCCTTCAGCACCACCGGAATACCGTGCAGCGGCCCACGGACGGTGCCAGCAGCGAGTTCGGCGTCCAGTTCGGCGGCAATTACCTGAGCCTCGGCGTTGAGGGTGATGATGGCGTTGAGGTTCACTTCCCCGCCATCCAGGGCACGGATGCGATTGAGACTGGCCTGGGTCAACTCTGCAACCGTGAAATCCCCGGCGTCGAGGTGGCGACGCAGGTCGGCAATGGACGCCGAGTCGAGGAGTGTATCCGGGTCGGATACGTCCACCGGTGGCGGGGTGGGGGTGGGGCTCGGTTCCGGGGTGGCGACGGGGAGCGAGGGAGTGGAGGAAGCAGTGGGGGTGGCGGGTGGTGCTGAGGTCGTTGGCGGCGGGGTCGCGCCACCCGAACCATCCCCGACCTGCCAGGCGTTGTTTCCTTCGCCAAACAGCACGGATGCCACAGTGCCGACAGCGGCACCGCCAGCGACAACGACACCAACAATGGTCAGGTTACGCCGGCTGATGCCAATCGGCTCAGGAGAGACGGAACCAGAGCCGATAACCTGCGAGCCCATGGTCTGTTGGTCCTGCTTGGGGGTGAGTTGGGAACGGCGCGTATGGCGTCGATCCGAGCTACGTCGATAGGAGGAGGACATCAGGAATACATACGCTGGATAACCAGATCTCTCGTACAGCCTCGCCGGAGGTGGCTGGCCAGTGGAATTGCTCCGTCCGATGGGGGTTCGAGAGCAGTACAAACCGTACGCGACGTCGCACTCAGCCCGGTTACGCCGTGTCGCGTGCAGCCGGCCGGGGACGATGATACACGCACCCCGGCCAGCGTGAGGTAAAGATTAGCCGACCGGCGTCGCCTCTGGCGCGTTGCTCACGGCAGCCGCTGGCTGAAGACCGTAGATAGTGGCGAGCTTCTGACCGACACGCTCGAGTGTGGCCGTGAGGGGCTCGACTGGCACACCGAGTTCTTCAAAGGGCACGCCCATCTCGGTCAGCCAGGCGGCCATCAACTCGGTCTGCGCCTGGCGATAGACCGGCGCGCCGGCGGTGGAGACAAGGATGACTGGCACATCGATCACGGCGGCAAAGGTTGACGGAGTGCGCAGGGCATAGCGGTCGGGGTTGGTGAGCGGCATGCCGTATTGGGTGGTGACCCAGTTGCGCCAACTGGGAGAACACTCACCCAGTTCGATCGACCACTCGGTAATCGGATCGATAGCGACGACAGCCGAATAGATGCCCGGTCGGGCACCAGCCGTGAGGAGCGCCAAGGTGCCGCCGAAGCCAACGCCAACCAGGGCGAGGCGCGAGGCGTCGATGCCCTCGGCTTCACCGAGCGCCCAGCCAGCTTCGGCGATATCGGAGACCTCAATCTCGGTCGACGAAAGGTCTGCGAGATCCGCTTCCACTCCCTTGCCGAACCCCGTGCTGCCGTGCAGCACCGGGGTGAAGACATTCACGCCGGCCTGGGCGAGCGCCTGCTCTTCGAGGTTGAAATCGGCGCGGCGAATGGCCAACGGACCATCGGGCAAATAGGTGACCGCCGGGGAGTCACCGGGTGTCTCGTCACCGACCCGGTAGAGCATGCCTGAGATTTGCTCGTCTTCCCCGATGGCAAACTCGAACGGGATTGGCTGGCGGAACGTGACCCCAGACGTGCTGGGCACGTGCGGAATCTGGAGTGGGGTGCGCTCGGACGAGGCGAGATTCTCCTGGACCAGGAATCCAAACGGCTTCTGCGGGGCGGAGAACCCGTAGACCACCTTCTTGTCCATGAGCCAACGCGGCGAATGCACGATGCCTTCGCTGGGATCGAGGGCGACTGCACCCGAGGCGTGAAGGCCGCGCTCGCAACACACCGTGGCGAAGCCTTCGGAGCGCACGTAGACGAGACGGGCTTCGGTGGGATGGAAGCGGGGTTCGGTCTTGTCACCGGACTCGCGCGTGACGGCCCAACCAGCCTTGTTGTCGGCATTGATCACCGAAATCGAGAGCCATTCGCCGTCCTGCGTGACATAGGCCACAAGATTGCGACCAGCGACCCAGTCGAGCGAGTGACGAACGGCACTGGCCTTGGATTCGGTGAGATTGGTCAACTCACCCGACTCGGGCGAATAGAGGAAGATGTCGGCGTGCTCTGGCCCATCGGTGCGCTGGCGGGTGAAGGCGAGAAAGCGACCATCACGGGACCAGACTGGCTCGCGATCGTCGGCCGAACTCCAGGTGAGCAGTTCGGCGATGGTCGGCTCGTTGCCACCGGCAGTAGCCAACGCAATGGTGTCGCGACCATCGCGGTTGCTGACGAAGGCAATGAGGTTGCCATCGGGTGACCAGCGCGGGGAGCGCTCGGAACCAGGCCCCCACGTCAGAAGATGCGGCTCGACAGGTTCGCGATCCGTAGCGGAAGCGGGAGCCACCTGAACGACATTTGCCTGCCCTTCCTCTACGGTGGCCGCGACCGGCTCGGCGACCTCGATCACCGACTCAGGGTCGAAGCTGTCGACCTTGACCGTGCGAATTTCGGGAAGCTGGGAGGCGTCGGCTTCGGCACTGGCGTCGTCCTCCTGCGGACTGGCGGCCGCTTCGGTCCCGTCGCCAACCGGAGCCTGTTCATCGCTCTCACCAGCGGAGTCGCCCTCGTCGGGCTGGGCGGCAACCAGGGTCGGCTGGGCCTGGCTATGGACAGGTGACGGAATGATCCAGATGCCGGTTCGCTGCTCACCGGGAACTTCACCGGCGAGGGCGATGGC
>JAEZJB010000168.1 GCA_023415845.1 Chloroflexota bacterium
AGGAATCTCGATCTCGTGTTCACCGCGATACTGTTTGAAGTTCTCGATTTCGATGCGCGTCAGGATCATGTGACCGTGTCATCCTCAGGCAGCGGAGATTGAGCGGCCAGTGTCGCCTCGGTGAGGGCGAGGTTGCCTCGCTCCAACAAGGTGGTGGCGAAATCCGGAGTCGGATACGTGTCGCGTCGTGCTGCCACGAACTCGGCGAATAGCGCGTGAAGATCGAGCGATGCGTCATCGATCTCGGAGAGCCGTGGTGCGTCGGCAACGAATGAGTCTCGTTCCGGAGCCAGATCCAGTGACCAGACGATAGGTGCGGATTCTCGTCTCAAGATCGCCTGGACTTCACGCCGGGTGGCTCGCTCCGCATGTTGAAGTGATACGCGGGCCATGGCCTCTGGATTTTCCAGCCTGGTCGCTTGTTCGAGGATGGTGTCTGCGATGTCTCTCGATGTCCTGCCAGTCCCGTCTTCAGGCTTCAGCCGTATCATCGGCCTAGTGGGTATCGCACGATGAGTTACACCAGGAACGGCCCCAGGGGTCGAGAGTTCGATGAGCCGGTATCCGGGTGTCGCCTCCGCGTCTCCCCAGCCAAAACGTTCGGTTGATCCCGCATACCAGGCATGGTCACTCACCTGCTGGCAAAGATGAATGTGTCCCAGGGCGAAATAGTCCACACCCTCGAATGAGACAAGCCTGGAAGGGAGTTCCTGCTCTCCGGGTTCGCTCAGGTGCGAGTCTGGCAAGACACCAGGAGCGATGCCATGAGTCGTTACCAGGTTGAACATACCCTCGCGTGGCCGGCTGACGATCGGTGGATCGATGTTTGTCAAGGCACCGTGTG
This sequence comes from Chloroflexota bacterium, assembly GCA_023415845.1. Lineage (GTDB taxonomy): Bacteria > Chloroflexota > Chloroflexia > Thermomicrobiales > UBA6265 > JACCYX01. The sequence goes on from JAEZJB010000168.1 coordinate 845, forward strand.
GAATGGCCTGCACGCGGACGTTGAGGTGCGAAAACGGATCAGCGACTTCGACGCTCGCATAGTCACAGGCGAATGCGATATTCGGAAGTGCCAACTCGAGGACGCTATAGGCTGAACCGCCCGTCCGCACCCGCGGCGTGTCGTGATTCCCTGCAATCACCAGCGTCGGAACTCCAGCGTCCTCGAGTCTCCTCATCTGTCGAATAAAGTGGCGCATCGACTGCCAGGTCGGACGGGCATGGTGGAAGACGTCGCCGCTGTGAATAACGAAATCAACGCGCTGCTCGAGAATGTCGTCAATCGCGCGAGTGAATGCGTCTTCAACATCAACCGTGCGTTGGTTCCTTCCCGACTGGGGTTCGGGCCTTCCGCTCGATCGATATCCAAGATGAGTGTCGGAGAGATGTGCCAGCCGAAGTGTCACGACCGACTACCCCGCGCGGCGGCAGAGCGCAATTCACCCTGCGCCATCTTCCAGGGATTCCAGCCTATACCCTGCTTCTTGCGACCACCATATCGGTTCCACACCTGAATCCGGGTGTTGTCGAGGTCTTCCGGCGATACGCCCGCCGCCTCGGTTCTCACCGATGCGAGCGACGGAGCATCCTCGCCCATCAACTGTTTGAGCGTGAGATGCAATGCCGCGGCCGGGTCGACCGCCCGCGTATCACCATTGAAAATCTTCTGTCCAACAGCGCCGGGAATCGTTGCGGGGCGGGGGAATGTGCCGAAGAGTGGGGCGCGGAAGTGCGCGTGACGAACGAGCATTCGGCCCTTTGGAAGCCCAAGGAGTTCCTGCTTCGCAGTCTCCGAAATCGAGCGATAGGCTGAGTTGATGATTTCTTCGTCGCCAATCCGTCCGTAAAATGAGGTTCCGCAGTTCCCGAGAATTTCGCCGTCAACCTTTGATCGAAATTGTTGGGCCCCCAGCAGCACGACGTTCAGGTGCCTCCCTCGTGCCGCGATATCCACCAATGTGTTCCGAAGCGAACCCTCACCGCCGGCCGGTGCATACTTGTTGAGCTCATCCACGAATACGATCAGCTTGGTGACGCCCATATCGTGTTTTTCGGCCATCCGCCAGATCCGATCGATCGTGGAGGAGACGATCAACTCCTGGGCAACTGAGTTGCACTGCGAAATGTCGATGACCCTGACTTCGTTGGAGACGAACTTGCCGTCGTAGAGTGGTGTGTTCCCGAACTCGACGGTGCCGTCACCTAGAAGTCCGCCAAGCTTCGGCTTGAGACCGTTGAACCGGTTCTCTGCCTTCCTGATGGTCGCCTTGTGATGACTCTTCCAGGTATCCGCTCCCGATTCGGCCAGCTCATCCCAGATTCGTGCGAACGTCCGGTTCAGCTTGGCGAGTGAGTCAACGCCCTCACTTGAAAGTTCGTACAGAAAAGCCGAAAGCTTGTCGTCAAGGTCCGCAAAGCTGAAAACCTGGTATGGATACTTGAGTGCCCGGTCTAGTGACCAGAGTATTGGGAAAACGTTGTCGGTCTCGCCCGTCGCATTACGATCCGTGTTTAGTCGGCTGTGACCGGAAAAGTTCGACAAGTCAACAGTGTCGATCGCATTGATGGGTGGTTCGGCCCCAGGTCGAAATGGTGCGAACACGCGAGTGTTGGTAAACGGCCGGGGCTCAAGGCCAAAGGCCGAGTACGCCAGCCGTTCATCCTCGGAGAGACCGCTCCAACCCGCTATCTGGTAGGCATCGCATAACGCTTCGCCTGGCTCGGCCGGTTTGTCCAGCCACAGGAGATCCGGGCCCTTCACGTTGAACATGAGTGCGGCGACCGTGGTCGGATCGTCTTTCATTTCCAGTGTCTGAAAGACTGAGGAGATCAGGAAAAGGGCGTGGCTGGTCTTGGTCGCCAGGCCTGACTGTCCGGTCCAGTTCGCGTGACCGGCCTCCGGCCCCAGCAAATAGTCTTCATCAAGGAAGAGGGGCGTCTTCTGGAACCGCGGGCGTCCGTCTTCGTCAACGAGGATCGTACCTTCAGAGTCGCGGAGGTAATTCCCATTCGTATGCATCAGTGCAGGAATGGCGTTTCCAGTGAACGAGTCACGACCGAGGGCATATTCGATAGCGTGTTGTGTCGCGAAATAGACGGGGCCATTTATGACTGGCCGTTGGGATTGCACATCTTTGCGCCGATGCTGCGTGGCAAGCACCTTCACCGTGAAAACTAGAATCTCTGGCCGTTGCGTCGGAGTTTCATGTGCGAGTGCGAGCTCGACATGTCGATCGAAATAGTCATCAAGAAAGGTCTTGAGATCCGAATATCGCCGTGGCTCATCGACCACGCCAATAACGGCCGCTTCCTCGGAAAATGCAACCACGATGTGACCGACGTCGAGCGTAAGAGCGTCATCGGCGGCCCAGAAGTAGAAAAGATGTGATCCAGCCGGTTCCTTCTCGCTGCTAACGACTCGGCCTATTTCTCCGGTGACACTGTCAATCAATGGCTCGAACTGTTCCCATTGCCAGGCACGAGTGGAGTCTCTGGAGGTGCTACCTGTTCTGGAGTCAGTTCCTGTGTGCCCGTTGAGGCTGTTGGTTGCGTTGTCAGAGATCATGTCGAGGGCCACCCAATTGTCAGTGCCGCCATTCGCCGTTTGAGGATTCGTTCAAGGTAATGAATTGGATAAAGCAATGTTGGCCAGCGTGGATCGTCCGTCGCTCGAGGCAATCGCTCAGCCAAGAGCCACGAAGCAATCTCATCGACGTCTTCGGTCGTTTGAATCTCGTGGTTCGTTTCAATGCGCACTAGTGAATGTCGCGCGTCGAGACCTTCAGCGGGCCAGAAGCGCATGTACCACATCGTCTTGCCATGGCTCGTTCCCGCTCCAGATGCTGTGGCATACCGAAAGGCTGTGGTGCGGTGCCCGACTGGAAGATTGAAAAGAGCGACTGCTTCATGGTCTTTGAGTTGTTGGGTATGGAGGGACTTGACCAAGCCCACGGCCCGGTGAGTGTCTCCGCGCAGAGGCCCATCGATGACAAGCCAGGAATCGGGGTCGTCTTCAGCGAGCCGAATCTTCCAATCGTCGACGAGGAGCTGTTCTTCTCTCGCTCGCAACTTGCCGGCCAGGTCGAAAGCCAGCCGGAGTGTTCGGTCGTAATTCCCGACTTCAACGTCCAGGGGAATACCGTCTAGAGTGGTAAATGGATTATGTACCTGGGCCTGCAACGCCATTAACTCTTCGACAAGCCGCAACGTCGAGTCGTTCGCGGAACTGGTCGGCACGATCCAGGCCTTATTTACCTTAAGCGTTTCACCGAGAAGGCGTGGTTGCCCATAATCATCTCGGTACAGCACGCCGGCGGCACAAAAGGCGGCGACTATTGGGTCGAGATCGATCCTTCCGACTGGGATCGATTTCTGGCTGCCGTCCAGAAAATACCGGAATTTCGATGCTCCCGGCGCTGCACGGTTGACAGGGCGCGCACGGATTGGACCTTCAAGGCGCACGATTTCAACCGGTCCAATCGATTCTGCGTCTGGTACGGCATGTGCCAGATCAGCCTGATTGGCCAATCCAAGTTCGAGTGAACCCGCGCGACTCATGTCGGTGAGGTGAATGCCCACCTCATTCAGCGCTTGCCTTATTCCAGCGACTTGATCGATAAGCCGGGATGCCTGCGAGGCGATCATCGGGCCGGAAACTCCTGGTGGGTGAAGAGGCGAACGAATGTTCCAAGTGAAGTATAGTCGGATGCCTTGAGCTCAAGTTATGAGAAAGGCGAATCGTACGTACAGTTGTATCACTATCGTGCGAAGTCAGCAGGCGTGACCAGCTCTAAATCCGCGGGAGTACACAGCTTGTCGTCATCTGGCATGGCGAGATCGATAAGCGGCGGAGATACTGTTGATCAACCCGGGGGCGGCCAGACGGACCCCATTACTGGAACGTGAAGGTGCTGGAGGCACAATGTCGACCGATTCAAGCCCAATTACTGCTGCTACCGCTGGGTCCGCGAAAGCGTGGGGCGGTCGTTTCACTGTTCCGCCAGATCAACGGGTCGAGGCGCTGAATGCCTCGGTTGGATTCGATATCAGGCTCGTTCGTGAGGATATCCGCGGTTCGGTTGCGCACGCCCGAATGCTTGGTCGTCAGGGAATCGTGACCGAGGAAGAGGCACGGCAACTTGAGCAGGGACTCTGGCAGGTACTTGAGGAAGTCGGCGCCGGTCAATTCGCACTCACGCTTGCCGATGAGGATGTGCACACAGGTGTCGAGCGGCGACTTCGCGAGATCATTGGTCCAGTCACGAGCAAGTTGCACACTGGCCGCAGCCGCAATGATCAGGTGGCGAATGATTTTCGATTCTGGACCCGGCGAGCACTCATTGAAATTGGACAGGGGCTTCTTGGTTTCGCCGATGCGCTTATCGATGTGGCTGAGGCCCATCCAGCCACCGTCATGCCAGGTTACACGCATTTGCAGCGTGCCCAGCCCGTCCTTCTTGCTCATCACCTTCTGGCTTACGTGGAAATGGCGCTACGAGATCTTGATCGGACGCGAGACGCATACCGGCGAGCCGATGTTCTCGTTCTGGGCTCTGGTGCTCTTGCCGGCACATCCTTCCCGCTCGATCGACCTTCGGTAGCGGCTGATTTGGGGTTCTCAGCTGTCTCTCGGAATTCACTGGACGGCGTCGCCGACCGTGACTTTGCACTTGATGCCCTGTTCACATGCGCCACCATCGCCATGCATCTGTCACGCTTGAGTGAGGAAATCATCCTGTGGTCATCAGGTGAATTTCGGTTCATCGAGCTCTCCGATGCCTTCTCCACTGGCTCATCGATCATGCCACAGAAGAAAAATGCCGATATTGCAGAACTTGGGCGCGGTAAGTCTGGCCGGGTGTTTGGGGATCTGCTAGGTTTGCTCACCACGCTCAAGGGACTCCCACTCGCGTACAACAAGGACATGCAGGAGGATAAGGAAGGTCTGTTCGACGCAGTGGACACTGTGTTGGCGCTGTTGGACGTCTATCCCCCGATGATCCGTACCACGAGGTTTAACGAGGATCGAATGGCAGAAGCCGCAATCGGTGATTTCACTCTCGCGACCGATGCGGCTGATCTCCTTGCCCGAAATGGCGTTCCCTTCCGGGAAGCTCATGGAGTTGTGGGGAGGCTTGTTGGCAAGTGCATCGCCGAGGGCCGGACGTTCGGCGACCTTGACGACGATGAGTGGGCTGAGGTGCATCCGGTGTTTGCCGATAGGCGTCCCCCGCTGGATGGATTGGCCAGTACGGCGCTGCGCGACATTCCTGGTGGTACCGCAGCGAACCAGGTGCAGACTGCCATGAGCCAGGCCCGAACGCTTCTCGCTGAACAAAGATTGTGGTTTGATGCTAAGGCCGCCGCGTATGAGAATCTGTTTGTACGAACGAACTGACGATTTGCGGAATCAGCGCCGGCCAAATGACAAAAGGTGGGGCCAATCGGCCCCACCTTTTGTCATTTGGCTTTTCCAGCCTCAAGGTCCTTTAGTCGGCAGCAGCTGCGGACTCTGCTTGGTGGATAGCTGTCCACAACCGTTCCGGCGTCAGTGGTGTATTCAGATGGGTGATGCCCCACGGTTCGAGCGCGTCGATCACGGCATTCACCGTTGCTGGTGTCGAACCTATGGTTGCGGCCTCACCAATTCCCTTGGCACCGAGAGGATTCAGGTGGGTGGGTGTCTCCGTGTGATAGGTCTCAAACTCCGGGAAATGGTGTGCGCGCGGGACCACGTAGTCGTTCAGCGTGCCGGATATAACTTCGCCTGACTCGTCGTACTGGACTTCTTCGAACAGCGCCTGCCCAATCCCCTGGGCGAGACCGCCATGAACCTGACCGGTGACGAGCATCGGGGAAATGATCTTGCCGCAGTCATCTACCGAAACGTATCGGAGGAATCTGGTTTCTCCGGTTTCCGGAATCACTTCTACCACTGCGACATGCGTGCCGAACGGGAATGTCGTGCCCT
>JAEZJB010000172.1 GCA_023415845.1 Chloroflexota bacterium
AGCACCCACGCTCCTCGCGGATCCCCCAGGAAGTAGCGGACAAGGTCGACGGTATGCGTGGAGTCAACCAGCAGGCTCGAGCGTGGATGGCCGAACGCCTCGACAAAGAGGACATCCCCAATCCGTCTCGCGTCGAGCGCGGCTTTCACGGGTTGCGTCTGCCGGTCATAACGTCGTTGGTGACCCACGATCAGCCGAGTTCCGGCCGCCTTGCAGGCCGCCATCATCGCGTCGGCTTCCACCAGATCGAGGGCGATCGGTTTCTCGCACAGAATTGCCCGCGGAGTCGCGAGGTTGGCCGCGTCGATCGTCATCGGCGCATGCAGGTGGTGATGCGTGCAGATGCTGATCACATCGGGCCGTTCGGCCGTCAGCATCTCCCGGTAGTCGGTGTAGACGGCCGGGATCCCGAATTCTGCGGCGAAGGCATTACCCGCCTCCGGAAACAGGTCGGCACAGGCCACAAGCTCGGCCCGGAGATCGGCGTTCCACGCCCGGGCATGACCATGCGCCATCCGGCCGCAGCCAATAATGGCGGCTCGGTAGGGGTGGTGGTCATTGTCGGCAATGTCCAGCGAGGTCACAGCTTGATTCCTCCCGCAGCAAGCCCTTGCACGAACAGGCGGCTGGTGAACATGAACAGGATGATCAGCGGAATGGTGCCAATCACGTACCCGGCCATCAGTGGCCCCCACACGGTGTAGTACTGAGACTGGAAGCGGTAGAGACCGAGGACCAGTGGATAGTTGTCTTGCGTGCTGATCGTGACCAGCGGCCAGAGAAAGTCATTCCAGGTGCCGAGCACGTTGAAGATCGCCACCACACCCAGGATCGACTTCGACAGCGGCACGGCAATTCGGGCGAAGATCGCGAGCTCCCCCGCCCCGTCGAGCCGTGCGGCCTCGAACAGGTCCTTCGGCATCTGCGCGTAAAAGGTGCGCAGGATGAAGATCGCGAACACCTGGCCACCGGAAATCCAGGGCAGCACGAGCGCCCACGGCGTATCCAGCAGCCGCAGGTCCCGGATCACCACGAATGTCGGCACCAGGGTCAGAATGCCCGGCACCATCAGCAGGATCAGGATGAAGTAATAGAGAAATTCTCGCCCCGGAAATTTGAAGCAGGCAAACACATAGGCGGTCAGCGCTCCGATCGCGACGGTGCCAATACAGGCCAGGCCGCAGACCACGATGCTGTTCCAGATGTAGGGCAGCACCACCTCACCAGCTTCGGTGTAGTTGGACCAGTGAAGCGGGAAGGTCAGCCCGAACGGATTGACGCTGAACTGGTTCAGGTCCTTGAACGAGATGATCAGCGTCATGATGAACGGAAAGAAGAGGAAGAAGCTGATGACGACCAGCAGCAGGTGTTTCCACCAGTCGGCCTTCAGGTCACTCAACCAGTTGCTTGAGTGACTGGCGTGCGCCGATTGCTGGTCGTCGACCTCTGGTTGCTGGATGACGGTTTCGACCATGCCCGATCCTTCCTGCGGCGATCTAGTCGTCGTCCTTGAACAACGTCATGTTGAGGACGGTAAGGATGAAGACGGCGATGAAGATCACCACCCCGATGGCCGAGGCATAACCCAGCCGGCCATACGTGAATGCCTGCTGGTACATGTAGAGCCCGGGCACCATCGTGGCGTTGACCGGACCACCATTGGTCAGCACCAGCGGCCCGGTGAGCGCCTGCAGGCCAGCGATGATCGACAGCACGATGTTGAGCCGAATCTGGCCCTTGATCAGCGGCAGGTCGATGGTCAGGAACTGCCGAAATCCGGAGGCACCATCGAGCTTGGCGGCGTCATAAATTTCCACCGGAATACTCTGCAGGCCGGCCAGGTAGATCAGCACCCCGATCCCGCCGACAAATGGGAACCCCGATCCCATCAGTGCGTAGAGCGCCAGGTCGGGGTCGGCCAGCCAGGCCTTGGTCGCCCACTCGTCGAGACCAACCCAGCCCAGAAACGTGTTGAGCAGGCCATAATAGGGGTCGTAGATGAATTGCCAGAGCAGCAGCGTGACCAGGCCGGGAACAATCGCAGGCCAGACCATCAGGATGCGATAGACGTACTGGGCCTTGTCCGAGCGCAGGCGGAATATCCACTCGGCCACAAACACCGGGATCGTAATGGCGGTGATGGTGCCGAAGAGGGTGAGCAGCACCACGTTCGACACGGATTTCCGGAAGGTGGCGTCGGACCAGAGTTCGCGGAAGTTGTCCAGCCCAATGAATTGCCCGTCGCGGCCATAATCAAGCGTAAAGATCGATCCCCACAGGGCCAGGAATGCCGGGTAATAGCTGAACACGCCGAGCATGACGAAGCACGGCACCAGCAGCAGGTAGTAATAGCGAGCCTTGACGATTTGCTGCCAAAGCGATTTCTTGCGGAACCTGTACGGTGGTAACGCTGCCGAAGCCATCGGCCACCATCCCCCTCAATCCAGAACTGTGCCCCACCAGGGGAGGGCAGGAACTCCTGTGCGGAAGCTCCTGCCCTCCCCGTTGCCAGTCGTCAGCGCCAGCCGTTCTCGGTGGCAGCCTTCTCGGCCTGGGCATACAGCAGGTCCTGGATCTCCTGGGCCGTGGCCTCGAGCTCCTGGCGGCCCAGCAGATAGTTCTGGGTAGCGACATTGATCTTGTCGCCTGCCTCGGCATCGATCTTGTCCCCGTAGGCGATCATGCCGGCCTCACCCACGCCGCTGGCGACGGCTTCCAGTGGGCCCTGGAGATCTTCGTTGACTTCCACACCCTTGATGTTGGGCAGGAACTGCCCCTTCTCGGCGATGATTGCCGATGCCTGTTCCGGCGCTGTGATGTAGCGCAGGAAGTCGATCGCCAGGTCGACCGTGCCATTCTTTTCGGCCGAGTTGGTGATGCCGTATTGCGCGGCGGTGGCTCCACCAATCGCTGGCGCGGCCTTGCCAGTCGCGTACTGCGACAGGCCGGGACCATCACCCTTCTCCAGGATCGGCATGAAGAACGATCCCCACTCGAACTCCAGCTCGTCATTGGCCTTGAGCAGGCCAAATCGCCACGAGCCGTCTTCGTAGATGCCGAGGCGGCCCTGGCTGAATTGCAGGTCGAATTTCGTGGTGTCGGCATCGGCGGCCCACTGCTCCGACCAGTACGGCACCCCGTCCTTGCGGAGGCGTAGCCAGTCCTGGTATTCGGGCTTGGTGGCATCGAAGATGCCGTCGAGGATGGCCAGCGCGATGTCCTTCTGGGTGTAGGCGCCCGCCGCGCCGGTGGGTTCGAATTCCTCGGCCCATCCTCCGATCACCATTTCACCTAGCTGCGGCTGTGACCACTGCATGCCGTTGTACGGCACGATCCCGGCCTCCTTCAGCTTCGCGGTGACATCGATCAGCCCGGCATAGGTGGTGGGAACTTCCACGCCTGCCTGCTCGAAGTGGCTCTTGTTGTAGAAGAAGAAGGTCGTCACCAGGTCGTAGGGCACCACATAGAGTTCGCCGTTCGGCGCGTACTTGGCGCCGGTCGGGCCCTCGAAGAACTGGTCGACCCAGCGCTCGCTGCCCGGATCACCCTCGGCCACGTAGGGATTGGGCTCCTCCATGTAGGGCAGCAGGTTGATCCACCACCCCTTGCCGACGTCACGATTGGTGTCGAACGACTGGGTCCAGACGATGTCCGGCGCCGTGCCGCCGGTCAGCTGGGTCACGGTCCAGACCCGGGCATCGGTCCCTTCCGGCACCCGCACGAATTCGATCTCAACCCCCGGATTGGCCTCCATGTAGGCCTCGGCCGCCAGCTTCATCGCCTCGATCGGCACCGGGTTGTTGGCGGTCTTCTGCATGTTTTCCGAAGGGGTGTAGTGGCCAGCCTGGAATTTGAGCTTGCCGGAGAGGCCGCCATCCTGGCGGGCACGTGCCCTGCCGGTCATGGAACCGGCCACGGCCAGAGCCGAGGCTCCGGCCAGGAACGTGCGGCGGGAGAGACGTGGGCGGGCGGGGTAAAGGCTCTTGCTGTGGATCTCGTTCCAGGCCATTCGAAGCTCCTTTGGGAAGCGACACGGAATAGAGCGATACAGGGTATTGACACCCGGATTCAGCAGGTGCTAAGCGCAGCGGGACACCCTACCTCCTGTGAGACATGCGAACCGCGCACTGAACCCGCGCGGGACATCAATCAATAATCGATAATCGAATGTGCAGGATCGTATCAGCCGACTCTGAGTGCGTCAACCCTTCCCGAGATTTCGGTGCGGTGTCGATCGCATCGCCTCCAGGTCGGGTGGCTTCCTCGATTGCCGTTCAACAAGCCGCGCCGTTTGCACCCTCTTTGCCTGCCGCCAAACGGGAGCATCTGTGGCATGGTTTGCGGGGGCTCGATCCAGAAACTGCCGCCGCCGGGCCATGCCCTGGCGGCAAACAATCGTCCGATTCTTTCGCGTGGGGTGTTGACAGACCTGCGGATGGGCCCCTATCGTAACCTTCACGCGAAACTAGCGATTATCGATGGGTTGTGATCATGGCTAGAGAAGCCAGCACGTTGCGCAATGCGTCGTTTCAGGCCAGTCCCGGGCTGCGCCACGACGTTCGCAATCACCTGCGGAACCAGATTTTCGACGGCACCCTCCAGCCGGGAGACCGCATCGTCGAATCCCGCCTCGCCCGCGAACTGGGCATCAGCCAGACTCCTGTCCGTGAAGCCCTGCGTGAACTCGAACAGATGGGGCTGGTGGTGTCCTATCCCAACCGGGGGTCTTCGGTGCGCCGGATCGAGCCGAAGGATGCCGCCGAGATGTACAGCCTTCGTGCCCATCTCGAAGCAATGGCCGTCGCTCGCGCTATCGAGCGCATGACGGAAGAGGACCTGGACACGCTTGAAGGCTTGATTGACGGGATGATCGAGGCGGCAAATCAGGGTGATGCCGAGCGCCTGACCGAACTCGATACCCGCTTCCATGAGTTCATCCTGACGTGCGCCGACCACGATCTGCTTCTGCGCACCTGGCAGGGGATCTCTCCGCTCAACTGGACGATGATGACGGTGATTCGACTCAAGGACCGCAATCTCAATGAACTGGCCGAGCGCCACCACCCAATCGTGGCGGCCCTGCGCAACCGGGATGTCGAGGCGGCCGATGCCGCAATTCGGGAACACGTGATGGTGTTGGGAGATCGTGTCGTGCGCGAGCTGGACCAGAACGCTGGCAGCTCGCAAGCAGAGGAGAAAACCTGATGGGTCGACTGGATGGAAAAGTAGCCCTGGTCACGGGAGGCAGCCGCGGCATCGGTCGTGGCATCGCCGAAACCCTCGCCGCCGAGGGAGCCGATGTGGCGGTGAACTACACCGCCCATCCCGAGGCCGCCAGTGAGGTGGTCGCCGCAATCGAGGCAATGGGCAGGCGGGCGATGGCCGTGCAGGCCGACGTCTCCGACCGCACCCAGGTCGAGGCAATGGTCGCCAGCGTCACCGACCAACTCGGGCCGATCGACGTGCTGGTCAACAATGCCGGGGTCGAGACGATTGTGCCCTTCCTCGAACTCGATGACGCCGAGTGGGAGCGGGTCACCAACATCAACCTGCGTGGACCATGGACGGTGGGGCAGATCGTCGCCCGCGACATGGTCGAGCGCGGCACCAGGGGGGCCATCGTCAACATCGGCTCCATCCAGGCCGGTATGGTCTTTCCCGGGCGCACCCACTATGCCCCGACCAAGCGTGGCATCGAAGCCCTTACCACCAACATGGCCGCCGAACTGGCGCCGCACGGTATCCGGGTCAACTGCCTGCATCCCGGTCTCTTCGATACCGACATGACCAGCTGGGTGATGGATAACGAGGAGATTCTGCCGGTTGTGCTGGAGAAGATCCCGCTTGGCCGTGCCGCCCAGCCACACGAAATGGGCCCGGTTGTGGCCTTTATGGCCAGCGACGACGCAGGCTACATCACCGGGCAGTCGCTCTACGTCGATGGGGGCATGCTGATTCTGTGATGGATGATACGCCTGTGGAATCGCATGAAATGGGGGACGCCGCGTGGGATCTCGCCTGATCGATCTCAGCATGCCGGTCGACAACGGCATGGTGACCTTTCCGAAAATCGTCCAGCCGTCGCTCACGATGGACCAGACCTGGCAGGGGTACGCCGAGGCAATTGGCGCCACGGAGTTCGGCGTTGACTGGCTGACCGCCACCTATCGCGTGGAGCTCAGCGATCACGTCGGAACCCACATGGACTCGTTGCGACATATGCGTGACGACGCCCCGGGTGTCGAAGGAATTCCGCTGGAGTACTGCTACGGTGATGGCGTGGTGCTCGACTTGCGCCACAAACAGCCCGGCGCCGGTATCAGCCTCGCCGAAATCCAGGCCGCGCTTGACGCCATCGACTACACCCTGAAACCGCTCGACATCGTCCTCATCATGACCGGGGCCGGAGCCTATCAGGATGATCCGCGCTACCTGCGCGACCATCCGGGCATGACCGCAGAGGCCGTTCACTGGCTGCTCGACCAGGGCATCGTGATGATGGGCATCGACGCGATCACCTTCGACCCCCCGGTCTGGGCCATGTTCGAACGCAAGCAGTTCTGGGAAGCTCACCGGGTCATGCTGGAACGCGACTGGTATCACCTTGAGAATCTGACCAACCTCGACCAGATCCCCCGGCCGCATGGATTCAAGCTTTCCGTGTTTCCGGTGAAATGGGTCAACACCACCGGCGCTCCCGTCCGCGCCGTTGCCATCATTGAGGAGGACTGAGGCGCGAGACTGGCCCGGTAAGCGGTGGCTTTCCTCCGCCAATCGTCATGTCGAGCGTCGCAAAACATCTCCGCGAAGTGCGCCGATCCCAGTCGAGCGCAAGCGCAGAACAATCTCGTCCGACCTGCTATCCGTATCAACTCCAGGGAGTCCATTCATGATCGTTCTGGCCGCGTATTACTTTGGCAAACCAGACACTGGCGACACAGTGGTAGAGAACCTCAGGAAGATGGCGGTCCACGTGAAGGAATCCGAGCCAGGATGCCTGCTCTACCACGCCAATCGCTCGGCGGATAACCCCGACAACTTCCTGCTCTACGAAATCTATGAAAACGAGGACGCCCTCGCCGCCCACCGTGAAACCCCGCATTTCAAGGAAATCATCGAAGGCACGATCATTCCGCTGCTGGACAAGCGGGAGCGCGTCTTCTACGAGCAGGTTGTTTCGTAGATTCGTAAATACACGCCGCCTGTCATCAGGGCCGACCTCATGTCGGCCCCGATGCGTTTCTCGCCTGCCCGCAACATCAGATGACATTGCGACCTGCCGAGGGGCCTTGCTCATGAAACTGGTTTCGTTCTCGCTGCCAACTCCTATCGGAATCGTCACCCGCATCGGTGCCCAAATCGATGACCCAGCGCCGCGCTATCTCGACCTCAACGCCGCCTACCGTCACTCCCTCATTAGCCAGGACGCCGCTCCGGAAGCGGCCCAGCGGATCGCCGATGCCATCTTTCCGCCGTCGATGGTTGGGTTCATCGCGAGTGGTCACCTGGGGATGGAGTGCGCAGCCCAGGCGCTGGCCTTTGCCTCAGATACGTCCATTTCCGACCTGCCTCAGGTCTGGTATGCGCCGGAGTCGGTCACCCTGTTGCCCCCGGTCCCCAACCCACCGATGCTGCGCGACTTCATGGCCTTCGAAACGCACCTGCAGAACATCTACCCGGTGCTTGGCAGGGAGATTCCGCCGGTCTGGTACGAAATGCCGGTCTACTACAAGGGCAACGTTCACAGCCTGGGTGCCCACGGTGACGATGTGCCGCTGCCCTACGGCGTACCCGAACTGGACTATGAGTTCGAACTGGCGGTCGTCATCGGCAAGGGCGGAAAGGACATTTCACCCGCTGCAGCCATGGACCATGTGTTTGGCTACATGCTCTACAACGACTTCAGCGAGCGCACCATTCAGGGCCGGGAGATGTCGGTTGGGCTCGGCCCGGCCAAGGGCAAGGACTTCCACAACGCCCACGTCTTCGGTCCCTATCTGCTGACCGCCGACGAGGTGCCCGATCCCTACGCGCTGGACCTCGTGCTGCGGGTAAACGGCCAGGAACTGGCCCACGAATCGAGTGCGTCGATCCACTGGAAGATCGCCGACCTGATCGCCCAGGCCTCGCGTGAGGAACGCATCGTGCCGGGTGAGATTCTCGGCACCGGCACGGTCGGTAATGGCTCCGGCGCCGAACGCCGCCAGTTGCTCCAGCCGGGTGATGTCATCGAACTCGAGGCAACCGGCCTCGGCGTGCTCAGGAACCGGGTGGTGTCCGGCTGACCGGGAGCACGTAGCGGCAAGCCGACCCCGGCATTGATCATCGGTCCAGCAACGTTGAAAAAGCGGCCCACGTTCCAGGTGGGTCGCTTTTTCGTCCCCATCGGCCGGCTTCGAGAGAGGTGTCAGCTACCTGACAGACACCGTGCGGCCCCCGCTGGAGACTGACGGTAATCCCGGTGCAGCGGTCCCGCATGGCGGGAGTGAAGGCGGGATGACAGATCTCGTGGTGGGCAGCCAGCGCTCCGGCTGTCCTCGCAAAGGACCGTCAACATGTTCAGGTCGTTCTGCCGCTACTTCATCAGCGAACCGGTGATTCAGGGCGTCGTGTTGGCACCCGCCAGGGGGTGGTCCTCTGCGAATGCACACCAGGCAGAATCGTCTGCTCTCCAGGAATGCGAAGCAGAGGACACGCCTCGGCCCGTCGCCGAGGGTGACCGGGCTGATGACCCGACACGTGATGACGGTGGCACCGGCAGCCTTCGTGACCCGGAGCGACGAGCATGAACCTCTCCACAAGTGTTACCCGCTATCGCGAGGTACTGCGGAACGCCGATCTTCGCCGTATGTTGGCGGCATTTGCCATCGTGGAATTGGGTGCCTGGTCCTACAGCATCGTGCTCGCGGTCTGGATCTTCGGCAGCACCGGTTCGTTGTCCGGCATTGCTGCATTGGCGGTCGTGCGCTGCGTGGTGGGCATGGTAGTCACTTCCTTCGCCGGCGTGCTGGTCGATCGCTACGAACGTCGTCGCCTGCTGACCATCTGTTCGTTCCTGCTGGCGGCGGTCATGGTCGGCATGACGGTGACGGTGGCGACGGATGCCCCGCTGTGGGTGGCGCTGATCTTTTCGGCGCTGAACGCCACCTTCCAGGCCCCCAACCGGTCGGCTGCCGGAGCGCTGATGCCGGAGGTGGTCAACGAATCCGAACTTGTGTCGGCCAACGTGTTGATCAACCTCCTCCAGAACATCTTCCTCATCCTCGGCCCATTGCTGGGCGGCCTGCTGGTTCTCGTGGGAACTCCCGCCATCGCCGTGGGCTTGAACGCCCTGACGTATGTCATCGCGGGCCTGCTCTACAGCGGTATCTCGGTGCGGTCTCGTATGGCGAACGCCGAAGCGAGGGAGCCCGCCTGGGTCCAGTGGCGCACCGGCGTCCGTGCCCTGGCGAGTCGTCCCTATGCGCTTGCGCTGGCCCTCTGCATGGTCATTTCGACGGGGCTGGACGCCGGGTACACCGTGATCTATGTCCAGTTCACGCAGGATCTGGATCTGGGTGACTCTGGCTACAGTCTCTTCTTCGCTGCGACCGCCGTTGGAGGGGTACTGGTCGCCCTCGTCGCGGACCAGGTGGCGGAACGTGCTCGGCTGGCCACCGTGATCGTCGGCAGCCTCATGCTGCAGGGATTACCACTGGTGCTGGTGGGTTTCCTGGACCGGTTGCCGGCGATTCTGCTGATGCTGGCGATATCAGGCGCCGGGACTGTCCTGCTCGATGTGGCGGCGATGACCGCCCTGCAGCGAACCATGCCAAACCGCCTGTTGGGCCGCACGCTTGCCACCATTATGGCCATGCTCCTCTTGGGTGCCACCCTCACCGCTGTGGGCCTCACGCGCGGCATCCAGGTCTTTGGCTTGCAGGAAACTATCATCGTAAGTGGCGCAGTGGCGCCGATCCTTGGCCTGCTGCTGGTGCCGATACTCCGCCGGGGAGAGGTGCAGGAGACCGAAGAGGTGCTCGCGGTGCGTGAACGGGCAGATTTCATCGGCGAGCTTGGCCTCTTCGAGGGCCTGGGGCGACCGGCGATTGAATCCCTGGCATTCGCCGCCGAGCCGGTGACTCTCCAGGCCGGGACGGTGCTGCTGCGCGAAGGCGATCCCGCGGACGACCTCTGGTTGCTGCAGTCCGGGCGATTGGACATCTCGCTGCAGGCTCAGGTGACGCAGCCTCCCGCGGTCGTCGCTCCCGGCTGGGTTGGCGAACTGGGCATCATGAACCAACAGCCACGTTCGGCCACCGTGACAGTCGGTGAAGAGAGCCAACTCCTCCGCGTGAATGGCCAGCAGTTCCTCGATGCCATGGCCTTGGCGGCGCCGTCCCCATCGCTGGTGCAACTCGCTGCCGAACGCACGACCTGGCAAAGCCGGTCCTCCCGGCCAGACGATGCTCCCGAATCATCACTTGCCCCCGCCGGATAGTCTTTGGCGAGGGGGTTCGTTCCGGTATCGACAGAATTCCACGCTACAATCGAACCAGGAGGCGACAGGGGTAAGGGATCATCCGTTGCCCCTGCTGCCGCGCCTGTCTGCGCCGGTATCGCGGTTCCCGGTGGTGATCCCCAGGCGGAGAACCCGATTGATGAGCGAGCGCACCATCACCCCGGCGGCCGAGGGGGTGAACACTGGTGGCAGTGGCGTGGCAGAACGGCGCGTGGTCAGCGTGCTCTTTGTCGATCTGGTCGGGTTCACGCCCTTTGCCGAAGATCTCGATCCCGAAGATGTCCGCGAAATGCTGGCGGGGTACTTCGATCACTGCCGAGAAACGATCGCCAGCCACGGTGGAACCGTCGAGAAGTTCATCGGCGATGCCGTGATGGCCGTCTGGGGCACACCGGTGGTGCGGGAGGACGATGCCGAACGGGCGGTGCTGGCGGGCCTGGAACTGGTCAGCCGGATCGCGCAGTACGGTCAGCAGGTCGGCACGAGCGGTCTGCAACTCCGGGTCGGCGTCGCATCCGGTGAGGTGGCGGTGTCGGTTGGGGCGGTCGGCGAGGGAATGGTCTCGGGCGACGTCGTCAACACGGCTGCCCGTATCCAGTCGATGGCTCCACCAGGTGCCGTCTGGGTCGACGATCAAACCGCGCACCTGAGCAGCAGCACCATCGCCTGCGAGTATCAGGGTGAATTCCAGCTCAAGGGAAAACGGCAACTTCTGCGCCTGTATCAGGCTGCGGCGGCGAAACATGCCCATGGGAGTGGTCCGCAGATGGACCACCTTGCCGTGCCATTGGCTGGGTACAGTCGCGAACTGGCCCGGCTCAGGGAGACGTTTCACGCGACGGTCGATGAAGGTCGTGGACGGTTGCTGGTAGTGGTTGGAGAACCTGGCGTCGGCAAGACCCGCCTGGCCCAGGAGTTTCGCGACTATTTGGAAGGGCTGCCGGCATCCATCTACTGGCACTGGGGACAGTGCCCCGCCTATGGCGAAGGAATTGTCTATACCGCCCTGGTCCATGCGGTGCGGCACCGGCTGAATACGACCGAAACCGATCCGGCCTCCGTGGTGTTGGAGCGAATTGGCGACGTCCTGCGGGAATTGGGCACCAGCAACGAGGAACTGGCGTGGCTCGTGCCTCGGCTGGGCGCCCTGCTGGGGGTGTCGGGCGAGACATTCAGCCGCGAGGACCTCTTCGCGGCCTGGCTTGCCTGGTTCGATGTGCTGGGTCGTGATGGCTCGCCCCTGGTCTGGGTCGTGGAGGATGCTCAGCACGCGGACGATGGCCTGCTGGACTTTATTGAGCACCTCGCTCGCACTGCCACCACCCCGGTCCTTATTCTCGCGCTCGCGCGTCCCGAATTGCTCGATCGGCGCCCCCGGCTGGGGAGTGGGCGCCGCCTATCCCAGCTAAACCTCGAGGGGTTGAACGATGAGGAGATGGGAGACCTCATCGAAAGCCTGATGCCGGATCTCTCCCCTGCCATTCGGCAGGACGTCATCGAGCGGGCCGATGGCATTCCTCTCTACGCCATCGAAACCGTGCGCGCCATGCTTGACGTCCAGGTGGCGAGTGAATCGGAGCCGGGCGCAGGCCGCTCGTTGCCACCCCCGCTGGTGCCGGCAACCCTGCAGGTGCTGATTGCCAGCCGGCTCGATGCCTTGCCCGCACTGGACCGCGAGGTGCTGCTCGACGCCGCCGTGCTGGGTCAGGTCTTTGCCCGTGATGACCTGCAGTTCCTGACCGGGCTGGGTACCGACGATCTCGATGAGGTCCTGGCCCGCCTGACGCAGCGTGATCTGGTGGGCTCCATCACTGATCGCTTTTCACCCTATACCGGACGCTACGCGTTCGTGCAGGCTGTGGTGCGGCAGGTTGCCTATGACCTGCTTGGTCGGCGCAGCCGGATCGATCGGCACGAACGCATCGCCCGTTTGGCCATGGTCAACGACGCCACGATTGATCGGGCAGCAATTGTGGCCCAGCACCTGACCTATGCCATCTCCCTCACCGCGGCGCACGATCCCCGTCGCCAGGTGCTGATTGAGCAGCGGGCCCATTGGCTGGAACAGGCGGGTGACCGCAGCAGGCAGTTGGGTGCCGCTGCCGAAGCATTGCAACTCTTTGACCTCGCCCTCGAGCATGTGGCTGACGAGGATGTGCAAACTCGCCTCCTCCTCAAGGCGGGAGAGTCAGGAAATATCAGTGGCCATTTTGAGGTGGCCATCAGCCGCGCACGAGCGGTAACCGCGAGTGATCCAACGACAATCGCACGGGTCACGGTGATCGAAGCCCGTGCGTTGCGGACTTCGGGCCGCTTTGGGGAACTCGCTGCGACATTGGAGCGCTTTCCCACGCCTGACTCGCTCGCCGCCGTCGATCCCGCCGTTGCGTCCGATTTGGCGTTCCTCAGAGTCTGTGCCGTGTATGACGGCACGGCGGATGGTGACGGGTTGGAGTGGGCTCGGTGGGCCTACCACTGGGCGCTGCTGGCGGAGGACCCGAACCTGCTGGCGCTCGCCTTGACCGGGTTTTCCCTCGTCTACGCCGTCAGCGAACCAGCCGGGATGGACCGACTCTCCCGGTTGTACATCGATGAAGCGGTGCGCATTTGTCGTGAGCACCACCTGCTGTATCGCCTGTCACGCGCGCTGGTGAATCAGGCCGTGGCGATCAGAGGGTGGGATTTGCCAGCAAGTCTGGCAAGCGAGCGGGAGGCCCTGCATCTGAGCAGGCAAATCGGGGCATATGACTGGTCATTCACGATGGACATTAATGTGAGCTTTTCGCTGAAGATGGCTGGGGAGTGGGACGAGTGTCTGGACCTGACCGCCGAGCGATGGCGACCGGAAAACGACGGCCCGATGCTGCGCTACGAAGCCGCAGGCGTCGCCGCCCTCCTGATTCGGCATGCACGGGGAGAGAACCTGGAAGTTCCCGCAACGTGGCGTGTGCTGACAGCCGCCATCACCGACTCGCCAGATCTCGACCTTTTGGCCTCGATTCACCAATGGCGCACCCTGACCGGTGCTACACCCGAATCACCTGATTTCGACCTTTTGGCCACGATTCGTTACCTGGATGGAGACATTCCGGCCGCGGCTTCTATCAAGCGGGAAGATGTCCGGACAACACTCGCTTGGAATCCGGTGGTCAACGAGTTGGGCACGATGTGGACCGAAGCCATGGACCTGTCGATTCAGGCCCGTCATATGGTCGAGGCCAGAGAGCTCCTGGCGGTGCTTGAGCGGGAACCATTTCCGCTACTAAACCGATATTTGCAGGCAGCCTTGCCGGCATGGCGCGGAGTGCTTGCGCTGACAGATCCAGACTCCGAGACCCCGCCGGAGACGATCGCAGCCGATCTGCGGGCCGGAATCGACGGGCTTGACCGTTACGGGGCGGTTCCGGAAGCGGCCCGGATGCGAAGCTGGTTCGGTCGGTGGCTGCTCGATCAGGGGCGTGTGGAGGAAGGACGGGATGTCCTCGCAGCGGCAGCGGCCACCTTCCGGGCGTTGGGGGCCAAACGCTGGCTGAATGAGCTTCCCGCAGAATTCCACGAACCTGTCCGGTAGCTGACAGACGACTCGCCTCCCACTGCCTAAAGTGCATGCATGAGGTGCTGAACGGCAGCACTTCTTCGCAGAAAGGAGGCGAGCATGCGAAGTCGACCTCGACTTTTGGAATAAGGGCATCCAGCTGAATCCCGGTCGAACCGAACGGCGTGGACTGGTTCCACGCCGTTCGGTTTTTTGTATGGCTACTCCACGGAGGATGTCATTGCCGGCCGGGTGGCTCAGGTTTCGAGAAATTCCTGGAGCCCATCGACATCAGGGATATCGACGCGGCGACCGTCGACCCGGATCAGGCCGTCGCGGACCAATCCATTGAGCGCAGTGTTGAACGATTGACGGGCGACTCCAAGTTGGGCCGCAATCCCCGCCTGGCTCATCGTCAGATCGACATGGGCCGTGCCGTCACCGTGGTCGACCGCCTGCAACAGCAGGAACCGCGCGATGCGGTGCGGGAGGTCGAGAAAAACCAGGTCGGAGGTGCTGCCGGTCAGGCGCCGCACCGTGCTGGCCAGGTCGGCCACGATGGCCATCAGGCTGGCCGGGGAGGCCAGCAGCGCATCCCGGAGATGTGTATTGGGAATCGCCAGCACCGTGCTTGGTTCGAGCGCGTCAACCGTGGCCGATCGTGGCTCCCCATCGAAGACCGAAAGCTCCCCGATGGCGCCGCCCGGCCCCACCACCGAGAGGATCAACTCGTTGCCCTCGTCGGAAGTGCGATAGACCCGCAACTTGCCAGCACAGACCAGGTGGAACGACTGGCTCGGCTCCCCCTCACCGAACAGGATCTGCCCCCGGGCAAGCCGCCGTACGACGGCCACGCGGGCAAGGTGCGCACGGGCAGCAGGGTCCAGCGCCCGGGTAATCGGGGCACGCTCCAGTTCTGCCTGCGGATCGATGGAAGGTCCAGCCATATCGAGACTATCTGCGGCAGTTGAGGGACTGTCAAGCCAGCCACCCATGCGAGACAGGGGCTGGCATTGACGGCCACGCGCGAGGAGCAAATCGTGCCGGGTGAGATTCTTGACGCCGGCAAGGTCGACAACGGTTCCGGTACCGATCCACCTGCCGAGGTGTACGAACGAGCAATTTACGCCGAGGTGGCGGGATTCGGCCTGCTCGATGCGTACGATAGGTAGGCGCAGAACGTGAGACTCTCGCCGGAACTCGTGGAAATCGCTGGTGTGGGATTCTTCATTTGTAGAAAATTGCGGCTCACCGAAGAATTCGCCACTGTTTGCCCCAAGGATTCAGGGAAATCCGAATTCCTGCAAATTTCATTTCCTGCAGGCGTGTTTTTTTCTGCCCCCTCTGGACGGTCCGGCTTCCTCGGGTATGATGAGCCCCTGAAAAATCAGCCACCCACGTCGCAGGAAGCCATCATGGTCACCATTACCGAGCCGTCAGCTCCCGACTATATTCCCGCAGCTTTCCCGAAAGACGACTTTCCCCGCTACGACTGGATCGACCGGCCAGCTTCCCTGCCCGCCGAGGTCTGGACCACCGAAACCACCCATCGCGATGGCCAGCAGGGCGGTCTGCCGCTGACCACCGAGCAGAGCCTCCGCATCTACGACATCCTCTGCGCGTTCACTGGCACCTCCCGCGCTATTCGCCAGGCCGAATTCTTCGTCTACCGGCCGTCCGACCGGGAAGCTCTGGAAGGGGCGCTCGAACGCTACCAGGGCGGGGCTCCAATCGAGCCGACCACCTGGATTCGGGCCGCCGCGAAGGATGTCGAGCTCATCAAGTCGCTCGGCGTCCGCGAAACCGGCATGCTCGCCTCGATCTCCGACTACCACACCTTCCACAAGTTCACGCCGGGTGGTCGCAACCAGGCCGCCAATGCCTACCTCGATGCGGCGAAGATGGCCCTCGAAAGCGGTATCCGACCCCGTCTGCACCTTGAGGACGCGACCCGGGCCCCGATCGATTTCATCGTCGAGTTCGTCGAGGCCGTGCAGGAAATTGCCGCCCCCTATGGTGACGACCTGCGTCCCAAGTTCCGCGTCTGCGACACCATGGGCCTCGGGCTCCCCTATGACGACGTCGACGTGCCGCGCTCGATCCCGCTGATGTTCCGCCGCCTCCGCGGACTCGGGCTCGAGCCACGCGATCTCGAATTCCACCCCCACAACGACACCTGGATGATCGTGCCGAACTGCCTGGCCGCCATTCGCGAAGGCTGCGCCGCCATCAACGGCACCTCACTTGGCAAGGGTGAGCGCACCGGCAACGCCCCGCTCGAAGCCGTCCTCCTCCACCTGATCGGCATGGGCTACTTTGCTGACAACAAGCCCGATTTCACCGCCCTCAACAGCCTCGCCGATCTCTATGCCGACATGGGCGAGGGCCTGCCGGCCAAGTACCCGCTCTATGGCAAGGACGCCCACCGCACCCGCGCCGGCATTCATGCCGATGGCCTCAACAAGTTCTGGTGGATGTACGCGCCGTTCGACGTTCCTGCCCTGCTCGGGCGTCCCCTGGAGGTCTCGCTGACCAAGGACTCTGGCATCGCTGGCCTCATCTTCCTGATCAAGCAGCACCTGGGTCTCGATCTGGAGAAGAGCGATCCTCGCCTCCGGCAACTGAACGAGGTGGTCCTCGCCGAATTCGATGGCGGGCGCCAGACCGGCATGGAGTGGGAAGAACTCCGGCCTCTTGTCGAACAGGCCGGCATCAGCTGACCTTCCGCCCTCAGGAACGTGCCGGAAAGGAGTCCAGTCATGCCTCAGGCCATCGTCCTGCGCGAACACGGCGGACCGGACACGCTCGGCTACGAGAAGGTTGCCGTTGCTGACCCCGGTCCGGGAGAGCTTCGCCTCCGCCAGACGGCCGTTGGGGTCAACTATCACGATGTCTACGTCCGGAGCGGCCTCTACCAGACCCTCCCGCTGCCCGGAATTCCTGGTATCGAAGCAATGGGCGTGGTGACTGCGCTTGGGGCGGGGGTGACCGGCTTTTCGGTCGGCGACCGGGTGGGCTACATCACGAACACCTACGGGGCCTATGCCTCCGAACGCAACCTCCCCGCCGAACTCGCTCTGCACCTGCCCGCCACCATCGATGATCAGCTCGCGGCCACCGTCCTTCTCAAGGGCCTGACCGCCGACATGCTTGTTCGCCGCGTCCATCCAATTGAACCAGGCATGACCGTTCTGGTCCACGCTGCAGCTGGCGGGGTCGGGCGCCTGGTCTGCCAGTGGGCGACCGCCCTTGGCGCGACCGTGATCGGTACCGCCGGGTCGGCGGAGAAGCGACAGATCGCGCTCGACGCCGGGTGCCAGGCAGTGATCCTCTATCGCGAGGTGGACTTCGCGCCGGAGGTGATGCGGCTGACGAATGGCCGGGGCGTCGATGTCGTCTACGATGGCGTTGGTGGTGATACCTTCTATGGCTCGCTCGATGCGTTGGCCCTGCTGGGACACCTGGTGCATTTCGGCCAGTCGTCGGGACCGGTCGAGCCCCTCCCCATGCCGAGACTCGCCCTCAAATCAGCCACGGTCACCCGCCCGATGATCTTCCATTACACCCAGGACCCGGCTCGCCTGCAGGAGATGGCCGCGTCGCTCTTCGAGGCCTTCGCCACCAGGACCCTCACCGCCGAACCTGGCCTTGCCTTCCCCCTGAAAGAGGCGGCGCAGGCCCATGCGCTGCTCGAGTCCCGGACCGCCACCACCCCATTGATCCTGATTCCGGAGGAAACCGATGTCTGACCAGGACCGAAACCGCCAGGCTGCGGCGATGCTGGCGCGCCACTGGGAGCACGGCACCACCCTGACCGAACTCCCGCCTAACCTGCGTCCCATCACCCGCGCCGAAGGCTACGCCATTCAGGCCGGACTCGACGATCTGACGCAATCTCCCCTCGTCGGCTGGAAGATCGCCGCCACCAGCGAGGCGGGCCAGCGCCACATCAACGTGGACGGTCCGCTCGCCGGACGTCTGATTGCCGAGCGCCTGATCGAGAACGGCGCGACGGTCTCGCTGGCAAACAATCGGATGCGGGTGGCCGAGGCGGAATTTGCTTTCCGGTTTGGCCAGGACCTGCCGCCCCGCGACGAGCCGTACACCGTGGACGAAGT
This sequence comes from Chloroflexota bacterium, assembly GCA_023415845.1. Lineage (GTDB taxonomy): Bacteria > Chloroflexota > Chloroflexia > Thermomicrobiales > UBA6265 > JACCYX01. Next base: position 18,155 of record JAEZJB010000172.1, read on the forward strand.
GCTCGCCGCCGTCGCCACCCTCCACCCCGCAATCGAGTTGCCCGACTCGCGCTACGAGGACTTCACCTCGGTGGGCGCACCGCAGCTGATTGCCGACAACGCCTGCGCCCACCAGTTCATGCCCGGTCCCGCCGTGCTTGATGAATGGCGGAGCGTCGATCTGGTGACATTTCCCGTATTGGTCGTGAAGAACGGCACCGAGCGCTTCGAAGGGGCCGGCGCGAACGTGCTCGGCGATCCCCGCCTGGCGCTGACCTGGCTGGTCAACGAACTCTCCCGCCTGGGCATCACGCTGCATGCGGGTGAAATGGTCACCACCGGCACCTGCCTCACCCCGGTCCCGATCGCCCCCGGCGACGAAATCCACGCCAGCTGGGGCTCCTTCGGCGAACTGACCCTCCGATTGACGTGAAGCCGGCCACCCCGGGCCAGTGATCGTCCGCCCCGGAGGCTTTACACGATCGGCTGCCGGGGCTTATTGGCGTTACAAGTCCGGAGCCGGTGTTCGGATGGTTACCAGTACCGCATCGCTCCGGCGAACAACCCGGCCAGCTCGTCCCGGGACGCCGGGCGCGGGGAGAGCTTCGTCACCCGGTGTTGCGGCAACGTACCTTCCACCAGCGCCGGAATGTCTGCTTCGGTGTAGCCGACCGCCGCGAGCCCGTTCGGCATCCCGGTGCGTTGCATCAGCCCGATGATTGCCTGCGCCAGGATCTCGCCCGCGTCTTTCGGGGCCGCCCCGGACACATCCACGCCCATCAACCGGGCAGCGAGCAGGTGTCGCTCCGGGTTCGCCTCTGCCGTCCAGCGGAAGACGCTCGGCGCATTGAGGATCACCGACATCCCATGCGGCACGATCGGGTGGTCAGCCGGATATCCTTCCGGACGGAAGTCACGCACCATCCCCGACACCGGATACGACATGCCGTGTGGCAGGTGCACACCGGCGTTCCCGAATCCGATTCCGGCATAGGCCGCCGCCAGCAACATCTCGCCCCGGGCTTCGTCATCGTCCGGGGCTTCGACTGCCTGCACCATCGCCCGGCTCATCATCTCGATCGCCTTCGACGCCCAGACATCGCTGATCGGATTCGCCCCCTGGTAGGAAGGGCGCAGCTGGGGTGATTCCGGAGCCGGCTGCTGATCGAATGGCAGCGCAGTCAGCGATTCGACGGCATGCGAGAGCACGTCGAATCCGGCGCAGCTTGCCACCATCGGCGGCAGCGACCGCGTGTTGTGCGGATCGAGGATCCCCATCGCCGGTCGCAGCGCCCGGTGAGCAATCCCGGTCTTGGCGTGCAACTCGACGAGGTCGAAGATCGCCACCCCGGTCGTTTCACTGCCAGTCCCGGCGGTGGTCGGAATCGCGATGTGGGGCTTCAGCGGCCCGGGCACCGGCTCCGCCCGGCCGATCGGGGCATTCACGTATGCCAGCAAATCGGCCGGCCAGGTGGTGTAGAGATTGGCGGCCTTTGCCGTGTCGATGCTGGAGCCGCCGCCAACCGAGATGTATCCATCAACCTTCGCCTCGCTCGTCGCCGCGATCGCTTCACGGAACGAGGCATCGGTCGGTTCCACCCGCACCCGGTCGAACAGTACCGGTTCGATTCCCTCGGATCGCAGCGATGCCAGTACGATCTCCACTGGCTCGAGTTGTGCCACCCGCGGATCGGTAACCACCAGCACTCTGGTCGCCCCGAGCCGCTTCATGTGCGAGCCAGCTTCGCGAGTGGCGCCCGGACCGTAGACGATGCTCGATGCATCCATCGAAAAGGCAGATTCGTGGGACATGGCATCCTCCTTTCGAATAGGCTGCGAGGGTAGGCTTAGCCGAGTTTCTCGCGCAGGAAATTCACCTTGTCTTGCACCTGGAAGGTGGCGCCCCCTTCGTGCCCGTTGTAGGGCCAGACCCGGATGTCCTTTTCTGCCGCGTAATGGTTGTAGGCGGCGAAAACCGTCGATGGCGGACAGACCATGTCCATCAGCGCGGTCGAGAAGAGGGCCGGTGCCTGGGCGCGAGTTGCGAAGTTCACTCCGTCGAAGTACGAGAGCGTCGTGAAGACATCCTCCACCTGGGTGCGGTGCACGGCCAGGTAGCGGCCGATCTCCTTGTAGGGATCGGCGTCGGATATCTCGGTCGCGCGTCGGTAG
>JAEZJB010000222.1 GCA_023415845.1 Chloroflexota bacterium
GCCTCGGCCAGCACCAGCCGCGTCGTTTCGGTGCCATAGCCGTGTCCCCAGGCACGCTTGTCCCCGATCACAATCCGGAACAGGCAGCCCCCGGTGACGTCATCGAGCTCAACCAGGGCGGTTGACCCGATCAGTGCTCCATCCTCGTTGCGGATGATTGCCCAGCACAGTCCCCGGTTGGTGGCGGGCAGGATGATCGAATCGAAATAGCCCCTGGCCTGGCCCGGGCTGAGCGGTGCGAGGTCGTGCCTGAGCAGTTCGGCGATATCCGGATCCTGGTACCAGGACATGAAATCCTGGCGGTCAGCCGCAATATGGCGGCCCAGGCTTACCTGCTCGCCGTGTCTCACCATGGTGCGGCGGGTATCGTCGTTCAACCCCAAATCCCGGTTGAGATCCGAGGATGGACGGCCCCAGCACCTTGCTCGACGGAACACACGCAAAATCCTCCAGGCACCGCCGCGTCAAATCAGGCACCCGCAGCAAAAGGCGGTGCACGCCTGAGCGTAGCAGATGCCTGGAGGATTCAGGTGCAGGTCGGTCAGTCCATCAGGGCTGGCCGATTCGAGAACCTTTTACCAGGTGTTATAGCGAGGCTGGCTCTTCCGATTCTGGAAGCAGTCGCGGCAATAGACCGGCTTGCCCGGTGTGGGGTTGAACGGAACTTCCGTGGCCTGGCCGCATTCCGAGCAGGTGGCGGCAAAAAGCTGGCGCGGAGCGCGTGGCGCGCCATCGTCGTAGCCGCCGCTGCTGTAGCCACCACCGCTACCGCCGCCGTATCCCCCAGAAGCGCCTGCGGCATTCTTCTGGCTCTTGCGGGCCTGTCGGCATTCGGGGCAACGCTGCGGTTCAGAGAATCCTCGCTGGGTGTAGAAGTCCTGTTCGCCAGCGGTAAAAGTGAATTCCTGTCCACAGTCGCGGCAGGTCAACGTGCGATCTGTCATCCGGGTCTTACCTCTCTTGCCACGCCTCTTGCGCGGCACAACGCATGAAAGCACCAGTTGGCACGCGCCACAGGCTCGCAAAATATGGCAGTGGCCTCCTGGCGCAGGCGCGCACGCAGAAGGCTGCATCACTATTGCGTCCGATCTGGTGCCAAAAGTATAGCACTCCCGGGCCGCTTTGAAACCTGTATTTCGTTGAAATATTCAAGTTTTTGCCGTTGCTTCGGCCTCCGGCATCCACGAGGCAGGTCTGCTGGCCGTTACCCCTTGGCGTTCTCCAAAGCCGTGTTACGATCCAACCGAAAAAGGGATTGGCTTCATAGGCGTGTGCATGAAACCGCCGGCCAACCTGGCACCTGCGGAGGGAGCTTCAGCGGCGATGAATGTCCACGAGTATCAGGCAGCCGAAATCCTGGCGCGCTATGGCATCCCGGTCAATCCTGGCCGGGTGGCTGAAACGGCCGACGAAGCAGCGACCATTGCCGCCGAATTGGGCGGCACGGTCGTGGTGAAGGCCCAGGTCCACTCTGGTGGACGTGGAAAGGCCGGCGGTATCAAGCTCGCCCATTCCCCTGAAGAGGCGAAGGATGCGGCCACGGCCATTCTTGGCATGGACATCCAGGGGCATACAGTCAACAAGGTGCTCGTGGCCAAGGGCGCGAAGATCGCTCGTGAGTTCTACCTGGGTGTGGTCCTCGACCGGCCGAATCGCAAGGTACTCGTCATGGCGAGCGCCGAGGGTGGGGTGGAAATCGAGGAAGTCGCCCGCACCAGTCCCGAGAAGATCGTCCGCGAACAGGGCGACCCGCTCGTCGGATTCCGGCCGTTCCAGGCTCGCAACGTTGCCTTCGAGCTCGGTTTGCCAGCCGACAAGGTCAACGGCTTCGTCAACATCGCCCAGGCCATGTACGACGCCTACATGAAGGAGGATGCCACGCTCGTCGAGGTCAATCCCCTCATCCTGACCGAAGACGGCAACTGGCAGGCCATCGACTCCAAGATGAGCTTCGACGACAACGCCCTCTACCGCCACCCGGCCACCGAGGAAATGCGCGACCTTGAGGAGGAAAACCTCACCGAGCTCGAGGCCCGCCAGAGCGGGATTTCCTTCGTCAAGCTCGACGGCGATATCGGCTGCATCGTCAACGGTGCTGGTCTTGCCATGGCCACAATGGATGCGGTCAAGCTGCAGGGCGGCGACCCGGCGAACTTCCTCGATGTTGGCGGTGGCGCCAGCGCCTCCCAGGTGGCCAAGGCGTTCACGCTCGTCACCCGCGATCCCAACGTGAAGGCCATTCTCATCAATATCTTTGGTGGCATCACCCGCGGTGATGTCGTCGCCCAGGGCATCCGCGAGGCGCTGGGCCAGGTTCAGGTCGATGTTCCGATCGTCGTGCGCCTCTCGGGAACCAATGCCGAGGAAGGGAAGGCCATCCTCGCCGAGGCTGGCCTGACCGCGGTCGACACGATGGACGAGGCTGCAGCCAGTGTGGTGGCGGCCGCTGGTGGAGCGAAGTAGCACCGCGCTGGAGCGGTCAGGGAGCATTGAGCCGTGAGCATTCTGGTAGGAAACGACACCCGCTTGCTGGTGCAGGGCATCACCGGGCGCGAGGGCTCGTTCCACACAACCCAAATGGTTGAATATGGCACCAACGTCGTCGCCGGCGTGACGCCGGGCAAGAAGGGCGAGGAGGTCGCCGGCGTGCCGGTGTTTGACACCGTTGCCCAGGCGGTCGCCGAGACCGGCGCCAACACCTCGATCATCTACGTCCCGGCCCGCTTTGCGCCCGACGCAATTTACGAGGCTGTCGATTCAGGGATCGAGCTCGTCATCTGCATCACCGAGGGCGTGCCGGTCAACGACATGGTCCCGGTCTACCATCACGTCAAGGCCTCCGGCGCGCGGCTGATTGGGCCGAACTGCCCCGGCCTCATCACCCCGGGCGAAGCAAAGGTCGGCATCATGCCCGGCTTTATTCACAAGCCAGGCAACGTCGGCCTCGTTTCCCGCTCGGGCACGCTGACCTACGAGGTCGTCGACGCCCTTACCAAGGCCGGACTGGGGCAGTCGTCAGCGGTCGGCATCGGTGGTGATCCCATCATCGGCACCTCGTTTGTCGATGTGCTGGAACTCTTCCAGAACGATCCGGGCACCGAAGCCATCGTCATGATTGGTGAAATCGGTGGCACCGATGAGGAAGCCGCCGCCGACTTCATCAAGGCACACGTCACCAAGCCGGTCGCTGGCTTCATCGCCGGCCAGACAGCGCCTCCGGGCAAGCGGATGGGGCACGCCGGTGCCATTATCTCAGGTGGAGCTGGCACTGCCGCCGACAAGATGGCCGCTCTCGAAGCGGCCGGAGTTCGGGTCGCCCAGTCGCCATCCCAGGTGCCGGGCCTGCTCAAGGAAGCGATCGCGGCTGCCTGAGCCGATCACCGGAGTCGGCTGCAAAAGCAGTGAACAACGGGCTGGTGGACATCTTTGTCCACCAGCCCGTTGTTGTTGCGCCTGAATCTGCTGGTCCGCAATCCTCGACGCCAAAGTTCGACCGGAGGAGTGTACGTACGAGCAGTTTCGTCTGGTGTGGCGGGATTTGGCCCGTTCGATGCGTTCGATAGACAGGAGCACAATGTGCGCCC
>JAEZJB010000245.1 GCA_023415845.1 Chloroflexota bacterium
AGGGTGGCCGACGGCACCTGCTTCTGGAGTTCATCAAGATATGAAAGCAGGGGACCGACGAGCGAGCGGTAGGGCGACTCGATGATGACGAGCGGGACATCGGTCTTGAGCGATTCCCAGCCTTCACGCATCTGCTCGATCTCCGCCTCGTCATCCGAGATATGGACAGCGGAGACCGATTCCGAAATCGAGCGCGCATAGGCGAGCGTCTGGCTGGTGATGGCATTGAGGGCGGCAACCGGCACGACCACCACGTTGGTGACATCTTCCGAGCGAGTGGGCGTGAGCGAGGAGATTTCTTCGGTGGCTTCAATGTAGTGGGTGTGGATTGCCCTGAAGAGCAGGACCAGCAACGGGATGAGGAGGACGACGATCCAGGCCCCATGTGTGAATTTGGTAACGCCAACTACGGCGGCCACGATGGCTGTGGCAGTTGCGCCGACGGCGTTGATGATGCGGCCCTGATGCCAGCCGGGTTCCTTCAAGCGTTGCCAACGCACGACCATGCCGAGCTGCGAGAGGGTGAATGAGGTGAACACGCCAAGCGCGTAGAGCGGGATGAGGCGCTCGACTTCGCCGCCGAAAATGGCGAGCACTGCGGCAGCCATGACAGCCAGGGTGAGGATGCCAACGGTGAAGGCCAGCCGGTCACCACGGAACGTGAAGAAACTTGGCAGGAACTTGTCCCGGGCCATGAAGTAGGCGAGACGGGGGAAGTCCGAGTAGGCCGTGTTGGCGGCGAGTACCAGGATCGCCATCGTGGCCACTTGGATGAAATAGAACGCGATGTTGACGCCCCCGAAGACGCTTTCTGCGATCTGGGCCACGACAGTCTGGTAGCCAGGCTCTTCCTGTGACATGGGGACCGCACCGTACTGGTGGGCCAGCCAGGTGATGCCACTGAACATAACAGCCAGAATGCCGATCATCCAACTTAGTGTGGCCCGGGCATTCTTCCATTCAGGAGGCCGGAATGCCGGCACGCCATCGGAGATCGCCTCGACCCCGGTCAGGGCAGCACACCCGGATGAGAAGGCTCGCAGGATGAGGAAAATCCCGACCGACCCGGTAACGGCGGCCGCTTCCTGCGTCGGTTCGTGGACTGGAAAGCCAGCGATGGCATTACGGGTGATCCCGATTCCCAGCATGACCGCCATGCCGAGCAGAAATACATAGGTAGGAATGGCAAAAATGGTGCCGGCTTCACTGATGCCCCGCAGGTTAAGCATGGTAACCAACAGGATCAGGATCACGCCGGTCAGCACCATGTGATCGTGGATTTCGGGAATGGCCGACACCATGGCGGCAACGGCAGAGGAGATGCTGACGGCGACTGTCAGGACGTAATCGATCAGCAGGGCACCGCCGGCAACGAGAGCAGGGGTGTCACCCAGGTTGTCCCGCGCCACGATGTATGACCCGCCGCCGTGTGGGTAGGCCTTGATCGTCTGGCGGTAGGAAAAGCCGACGATCAGCAGGAGCAGCACGATCGCAGCCCCGATAGGCAGGCTCAGCGAGAGGGCGCCGAGTCCGGCTATGAGCAGAATGCGGAGGATTTCTTCGGTGGCATAGGCTACCGACGAAAGGGCGTCGGAGGAAAGAACCGCGAGCGCTTTGGTGTTGCTCAGCCGCTCGTGCGCACTTGCGGCGGTTGTCAGGGGCTGGCCGATGATGAAGCGCTTGAGCCGAGTGAACGACTGCTGGACCGGGCCACGGCCGCTGCTGGCTTCCTCGCCCGCCACCAGGTAGCCGGGCGCCCGCCGCTGAAACTCGGAGGCCCGTGGAGCGCGAACGACCTTGACGTAGCGATCGCCGACGTGCGTTCCTCGAACACTCGTTTTGCCTTCGAGGTTCGGGTTGACCTGGGGACCTTTGGGGCGTGGCGCCTTGACGCGTGGTTTCGACGGCGATGGGACGTCGATGAGCGGATCGTCGCCGCTATCGACTGGGGACGAAGAGGGACTCGAAGGGACGGAACGCTCAGGCTCCTGATCTGCCACGGTGACTACCTCGGCCGCGGATGGGTGCGGCGTCACTGGTTCCCGGACGTCGAGGAAAGAAAGACGGGACGCCGGGAATCCTGATGCTTACCAGTCATTCAACGTACATCCCGATCGGCACGGTGCCGGGGGAACAAACGACCAGTTGGCACGGTTCGGCGCGAAGGTGGAGGCGCGAATCGGAGGCTCAACGGAGCGGAATACTACTGCGTACCCCTGTCCAAGACAATGTGCCGCCGACTCGAGGGAGTCAAGCGGGCCACAGGATGCGGAGTAGCCGCCCCTAGCGAGACCCCAGGGGACGGATCACCGAGACGAACCGTGACGATGTCGAGGCGCGGGGATCTTGCCTGAACGCAGTGTACGTATACTTGTAGCGATACAGGGCATTGGCTCCTGCCGAAACCTTGACTGAATACGACGCGTTCGAACGAACACAGCCTGCAGCATTCCGGGCAGGATTGGTAGTCCCCTGCAATCGTCGGGGGAGGTGGGAAGAGGACCGTGCCATGAATCATCGACCGTTCCGACTGCTCCGGCATCCCATCATGGCGCTTGCCGCGCTGATGATGGTGGTAGGAGTGGTCACTCCGGCTTTCGCCGGCCCAATGGCGACGAGTAGTCCGGATGGCATTGCGCAGGACGGTGCCACAGCCGTGATTGAGCTCACCGCGTTTAGCTGTGAGCCCGGCTCGGTGCCTGTGGCGGCATCCCTGACACCCAGCGAGACGGCCGACATTTGTTCCGAGCCGGCTGCGGGCGTCGACTTCCATCTCCTGCAGGGTGACGTGGACACCACGATCCCGACCGATGCGCAAGGAAGCGTCAGGTTCGATTTTTCTGGTGGGGACGTGGTCAGGTTCTTTGCCGGAGTGCCGCTTGAAGCCGACGAGGCCCTGTACTGCACCAGCGGTCCGGCAAGCGAAGATTCCTTCCAGGCCGTCACGGTCGACGAGACCGGTGTCTCCACCTTCGATACGACAAGCGTGACCCAGTACACCTGCTTCTGGTACACGGCTGCGCAGCCAAGCGCGGTATCAACCGAGATCTCCGCCAATGACGTCCCGGAAGCGTCCAGTCTTGAGCTTTTTGCCTTTGACTGCACGGCCGACGTGGTTACCGACCCCTCCACTGCGAGCTACGACGATCTCGTCTCCAAATGTACCGTCAGGTCGGACGGCGTCACCTTCCACCTCAATACCGGTGATGTGAACCTGGAGGAGATCACCAACCAGGACGGCCAGACCTCGTTCTCCTACCCTCCGGGCGCCGAGGTCGACTTCTATGCCGACGTACCGCTGGAGTCGATGGAGCAGCTCTACTGCAGTGCGGCGCAGGGAATGCCAGAGCGCCTCGAGCGGGACAACGAGGGCGTTTTCCATTGGGCCAATGACACGGTGGAGGCGCGAACCTGCAGTTGGTTTCTGGTAGAGCAGCAGGCCATCGCCGACCAATCGACGGAAATTCCGGCCACGGAGGCGCCGGCCGATATTTCGCCGACCCAGGACGTGAGTGCCGCCCAGACAGAAGATGGTGGCCAGATCGAGATCAGTGCGGTCACCTGCCCAACGTCCTTCGATCCGGAAACCGCTGGCAGTGATCTCGCCACCCTCGCCGAGAACTGCACCGAAGCGGTATCCGGCGTTTCGTTCACCCTTGGCGACGGTAGTGGGTGGACAAGCGTGCTGGTGAGTAGCGCCAGCGAGTCACTTGTCTGGTCGGGACTCGAACCGGGCACTTATACCCTGATCAGTTCCGTGCCGCTGGAGTCCGCGACCGAGTACCTCGCCTGCCAGGCCGATGGTGGCGCTCCGTACCAGAAGGAGTTCACGGCTCAGGGAGTGACGAGCTTCCTTGACCTTGAAACGGAGCATATTTCCTGCACCTGGTACATCGTTCCGGAAAATCTGCGGGGCGACGAAACCGGTGCGTCACTGGTGATTCACCTTGCAGCCTGTCCGGCGGGCTTCGACGGAAGCGACCCCTTCGAAACCTGCCACAGTCATGGCCTTGATGGGTACGACTTCACGCTGGACGGTCCGGATGGTGCGCAAACGGCGGCGACCGCCATCATGCAGGAAGATGGTCCCGGGGTTGTCTCGTTCACCAGTCTGCCGGCCGGTGACTACAGCGTGACTGGAGGCCCGCCAGGCGACTTCGGCCGGGTATCGCTTTTCTGTTCCACGCAGCCCGACAATGGCCAGCCCAATTATGCGCTTGACGGTATGGTCGCAACGGTGTCGCTGGGCGAGAACGAGCACGTGCTGTGTGACTGGTATTTCATTCCGGACAACAGCGGCGAGCCGACGGTAACGCCCACGCAGACGGCGACGCCAGCACCGGCTCGGGCCGAAATTCTGGTCACGCTCTTCGCCTGCCCAAGCGGTACGTCGGGTTCATGGAGTGGCGCCAGCCTGGCTACGCTGTCGTCTGACTGCGCAGAGAAGATCAACGATGTCACCTTCCGACTCGGCGCGCCGAGCGGTGTCCCGATCTCTGCTGCTACTGGTGTGTCTGGCGACGGGGCCGTGCGCTTCTACGATCTGTTGCCGGGGGATCTGTCGCTGACACCAACGCTGCCCTCCACATTGCGCAGTCTGGCCGTGTTCTGTTCGATTGACGGTGGCGAAACGTACCAGAAAGCGCTTGCCAATGGGGGAACTACCTTCGTCGATGTCGATGGGGAGTCGATTGCGTGTAGCTGGTTTGCCGTCAAGCACGAAGGCGGCACTGGTGGCGGCGATACCGGTTCGATCACTGTGAGGGAGTACCTGTGTGACAAGGATCGCGCACAGATCAGTGACTGGGATGCGGAGTGCACGCCTGGCTCCACCGGGACAACCTTTACCGTTGCGAACACCAGCAACGGTGACGCCAAGACCGGAACTCCCAACAAGGATGGTGTGGTCGTCTTCTCCGGTTTACCTGATGGTCATTACACCCTCACTCAGGGGACAGGTATCTGGTGCCGAGCCGTGGCGGATCGCGTTGACAACCAGAGTCGGGTGATCGTTCAGGGGGGCGGGAATACCGATGTCGTGCTCTACCAGTGCAACGCCATCGACAACCTGCCGGTGACCGGCACCGGGGCCGCGCTGCCGGGTCTGCCGGGTGGGGGTGGTTCCGGAACCGCGGTCACTCCGCTGGCCACGCTCGGAGCGATATTCCCGATCGTGACGTTGTTGGCCTGGAGGTGGGCATTGAATCGGCCCGGGCAGGTGGTTGTGGAACGTGGATTGTCGGGCAGGAGCTGGAAGCATCGGTATCGGTAGGTCTGGAGACAGATGGACATGGGGTCGTGCATGCGGCTGGCCGTTGCTGACGTATCATTTCTTCTGTCGACACTCGTGCCTGGAATCAACGCCAATCCATTCTGCCAAGCAATCTCTTCGCTGGCTGGCACGACCCGAATCTGATTGGATCAGGACAATATCAATGCCGCGAATGACGAGACGAGGTTTCATTGCCGGGGCGGTGGCTTCCGGAGCGGTTGTCGCTTCTTTCGGTCATCTGGCCGCCAACAGTGGCAACCAGTTGCCGGTGTGGGGAGAAGGCAGCGGGACTCTGCAGGCGGGACCGTTGGGCGTCAACGCCGCCAATGATCCAGGCCAGATTCCGGTCGCGATGCGTATCCCGGACGCTGGAGTCGATGCAGAAGTCGAGCGACAGCAGATTGTCGACGGGCAGATGCTCGACCCGACTGGCCCCTGGGTTGTCGCATGGTACGAGCAGACCGCGCGAGTGGGCGCCATAGGCAATTGTGTGGCGGCAGGGCACGTCGACTACTGGGGCGTGGGACCGTCGGTGTTCTATGACCTGGCGGACGTGCCGGAGGGAGCGCTGATCGACGTCACAGGCAAGGACGGCACCGTCTATACCTATGCGGTCACGAGTGTGCGCCGGGTCGATATCACCCAACTCACCGTTGAAGAACTCAATGGACCAGACATCGTCGGTCATACTCATTACCCGGCGCTGACCCTGATCACCTGTGGCGGCACATTTACCGGCGAAGAGTACCTGGAGCGGGACATCATTCGGGGTGAACTCGTTTCAGTGCAGCGTGCCAGTGAAGAGGATCAGAATGGCGGCGAGGCAGTAGGCGACAGTCCGTCGGACCCGGCCACTGAGGCGGCAGACGATGCCGCCGAAACTGGCACGGTCAATAACGATGGGGTGAACCTTCGATCTGATGCCAGCACCGGAGCGGATGTCGTGAAAGTACTCGCCGCAGGCACGACCGTGACCATCGTTGGCGAGCCGGTCGAGGCGGACGGTTACACCTGGTTAGCGGTCGAACTGGAAGATGGTACGGCTGGCTGGGTGGTTGAGGACTTCATTACGCGCGGTTGATGCTCACGCGTTCTCGCCCACTTTGACACCCCGAGCCGATAATTCGGCTCGGGGTGTTGGCGTAGCGGCACGGTGCCACGGCCTGTCGTCTTTGAGGGACATCATGGCGCGAGGCGGTGAAGGTCGCGCGGGAAGAGCGTTGTTTCTCGCACGTTGGCGATGTTGACCATGCGCGCCACGAAACGCTCCAGGCCCAATGCGAATCCTCCGTGTGGGGGCATGCCGGTTGCGAATGCCTGCAGGTATCCCGCAAATCCTGTCGCATCGATTCCACGCGCAGCGAGTGCCGCCCGATAGTCCTCGATTCGGTGCAGGCGTTGCCCGCCGGTAACAATCTCCAACCCACGGAACAGGAGATCGAACGAATTGGACCACTGCGGCCGTGCCGGGTCCGGGTGCGTGTAGAAGGGCCGTTTTGCCATCGGATAGCCGGTGACGAAGAGCCAGTCGGACCCATGTTCGCGGAGCGCCCACTCACCCAGCCAGCGTTCGTGGGCCGGTGCGAGGTCAGGTTCCTGCGTGACATCCTCGCCGGTTGCCGTGGAGATCATGTCCAGGGCGGTCGTGAAGTGCAGATGTGGAATTTGCGCCGGAACGTCGGGCATGGTGAAGGATGGAAACTGCCGTTCCAGACCAAGGGCTGAGCCAGCGGTCACCATGCCGCGAATCACGGCGGTCGTCATTTCCATCACGTCGTAGTGGTCTTGAATGAACCCCATCTCGGCGTCAAGCGACATGAACTGGTTGAGGTGGCGGGCGGTGTCATGTGGTTCGGCCCGGAACGCCGGAGCGGTTTCGAAGACACGCTCAAGCGCGCCGACCATTACCTGTTTGTAGAGTTGCGGACTCTGGGCCAGATAGGCGAGCTGCCCAAAATAGTCCACGGTGAAGACGTTGGCGCCACCTTCCGGCGTCGTGCCGATGATCTTCGGGGTGGCAATCTCGGTGAATCGCTCTGCGCGGAGGGTCGAGCGGAAGCCATCAACCACCGCAGCCGTAAGCCGCTGGATCGCGATTCGACGTGGATGGCGGAGGCTTACGGCTGCGTTATCGAGCAGGGTAGGCAACTGGGCCACCAGCTCTGGTTTATACAATTCCAGGGGTGTTTCCGAACTGGTCGCACTGATCACCTCGATGACGGGGTCGTGTAGCTCGACGCCTCCAGGCGCCTGCGGCACCGCCCGGACCGTTCCCTGGATGGCGATGACTGATTCGTGAGGCAGTGTCTCGACTGTTGCGCGCGACGCCTCATCGGTAACGACCACCTGGGCAAGCCCGGATGCGTCGCGGACGATGAGAAAACACACGGACTTCAGCGACCGTCGATGATGTAACCAGCCACGAATAGTTACGCGCCGATCAGCATGCTCATGCAACTGGTCGATCCATGCACGGGCAGGATATGGAGCCGACGACAACCGGGGATGGAGAAGTTGGGAAGACACGGTGGTCTCCTTCGGGAGATGAACCAGACGCCCCACGCCGCCTTGCGGACGAGGGGGGCGACTCGTGGTACCACCGCAATTCGTGAGCAACTGGAGTCGCTCACCTTCTGGAGCCCTGTAACGGGGGCGAACCGGCTCCCCCTTGGTCGATTCCGGGGAGCCGACCCGTGCGACGGGTCGTGGAACGGACGTTCAAGGGTGCACTCGGGAGGGTCATCATCGCGGTAGCCAACGCCGTGCTTGCATCAGATGCACGACTCGCTGGAGATGGCTGAAACAGCGACTACCTGTCTCCGTCAACGTGTTGGGCGGAGTGTACCCATCCTGGCGTGCATTCTGCTACCTCTTGTCGGAATGGGAATTAAGAGGGCGCAACGGAAAAATGGAAGGATCGTCACTCGCGGGTCAGTGAAAGTGCGCTGATTCCGAGGATCCAGAGTCAATTGGGGAACCAGCGCATGCTCCCTTGAATCCCGATCAGGGGGTGTTGGTTTGTCATCGGCTGAGTTTTTCGCTGACCACCTGTGAACGTAGGCGCGGTCTCACCATGTTGACGATGGGACCACGTGGGTGTACTGTTCTCCCAATCTGCAAGCGTTGTCACAACACATCCTGTCGAATGGCCGCAAATTCGGTGGCCTATTGTGGGCATTCCTGCAAGCGTTTGCATTAATACACAGGCCACTCCCGCTCCTGGGGAGGACGATGAACCAGCCTCGTCCAAATGACCGCGTCACCATCATCGATGTAGCCCGTGAGGCGGGTGTGTCCTTTGCTACGGTTTCGCGCGTGGTCAATGGCAAAGGGTACGTCAGCCCCCAGACCCGCGAGAAGGTCATCCAGGCGATGACCCGAATCGGGTACACGGTGAACCGGCAGGCCCGGGCTCTGGCTGGCGGGCGGCATCAGGTCATTGGCCTATTGGTGCCCGATCTCGACACCAGCTATATCGGCGAGGTGCTCCGCGGTATCGATGAGGAACTGGTCGCAAACTCCTACGACCTCATGCTGTACACCACCCACAAACGGCGCACTCGCGAATCGGTCTTCGCCAACTCCCTGACCAATGGCATGACTGACGGGCTCCTGATGATTTTGCCGATGGCGCCCGAAGCCTACGTGGATTCCATTCGGCGTCGTGGATTTCCGTTCGTGCTGATCGACCATGAAGGTCTCGATCGTGAAGGACCTTCAGTGGGTGCGACCAACCGGGAGGGAGCCCGTCAGGCGATGCGCTACCTGCTGGGGCAGGGGCACCGTCGAATCGGCATCATCACCGGAAATATGGAGATGGACTGCGCACGTGAACGCCTTGCCGGGTGCCACGAGGCTCTTTCGGAGGCAGCGATCGATCATGACCCGGCTTTGGTGAAAAGCGGGGATTTCCACCGGCAACTGGCGTTCGCGCTCACTCAGGAATACCTGGCGATGCCTGAGCGGCCAACCGCCATCTTTGCCGCCAACGATATCTCGGCGTTTGGTGCGATGGATGCCATCCGTGCCGCTGGCCTTCGGGTGCCCCACGATGTCTCGGTCGTCGGGTTCGACGACATCCCTGATGCACGATGGACGCATCCGCAGCTTACGACCGTTCGTCAACCGATGCGTGAGATGGGGCAGCGTGCTGCCAGGATGCTGCTGCAAATGATCGACCATCCCGAGCTGCCTCCGCAGCGGATCGAACTCCCGACCGAACTCATCGTCCGTGAATCCTGCCGGGCTCTTGCCTGAGGACACCTGTTCCACCTGGATTCAGGTTGTGCCATGCAAGAGCCCAGGAACCAGTCGTTTCGTAGTGAGGAGGTGAAACCTAACGACCATCGCAGGTAGTTCCTCGCCGGTGTCGTGCACCGATCTGCAAAGGAGTGATTCGTCGATGAACCCTACTCGTCGTCAACTCGTTGCCGGGACCTCTGCTATCGCCGTCGCTGCCGCGACTGGCCTTCGCGTGTCCGGGGCTGCGGCCCAGGACAAGACCGTGGTCAACTGGTGGCATATCACCACCAATGAAGAGGAAGCAGCCCACATGCAAAAGGCTGCCGACGATTACATGGCGGCCAATCCCGACGTGCAGATCGAGATTACGGTGCAGGAGAACGAGGCGTTCAAGACGCGCCTGACCACAGTGATGCAGTCGGGAGATCCGCCCGATATTTTCCAGAGCTGGGGTGGTGGCGTGCTCCAGCAATACGCCGAAGCAGGACTGGTTCGAGACATTACCGAGGACCTGGCTGTCGACGGCTGGGGTGACTCGTTCGGCCAGGCGGGACTCGATCTCTACGCCCACGATGGCAGCAACTACGGTGTGCCCTGGCGACTCGGAATGGTCGGCTTCTGGTATCGCATGTCGCAGTTCGAAGAGGCCGGGATCGAGGCCGTGCCAACGACCTGGGCCGAGCTGCTTACCGCAGTCGAGCAACTGGAGGCTGCTGGCCTGACCCCAATTTCGCTGGGAGGCGGTGACAAGTGGCCCGCTCACTTCTACTGGGTCTACCTGGCGATCCGCAATGGCGGCAAGGCGGCCTTCGATGCGGCCTACAGCCGGGAGGGATCGTTCGCCGATGAGCCGTTCGTCAAGGCTGGGTCGGACTTGCTGGAACTGGTCAACCTGAACCCGTTCCAGGACGGCGCCCTTGGTACGACCTATCCCGATTCGGCGGCGAGCTTCGCCACCGGTGAGGGTGCGATGGCGCTGATGGGCCACTGGTTCCCTGGCCAGCTCGACGGATTTGCAGAAGACCCCGAGGCGCTCCGGGCCGATCTCGGATGGTTTGCGTTCCCCGTGGTCGAAGGGGGCGCTGGCGATCCCACCGATGTGCTGGGCGGTGGAGATGGGTTCGCGATTGGGATCAATGCCCCGGACGCGGCGGTCGATTTCGTCCGATTCCTGACCAGCCCGGAGACGCAGACTGAGTGGGCCGCTGCCGGCTTCGCAGTGCCGCCGACAGTCACCGAGGCGGTTCCGGCGGTGACCGACGAGAATCTGCTCCCGTTGATGGACGCTCTCGATCAGGCCAACTACTTCCAGCTGTATTACGACCAGTTCCTGCCGCCGGTGGTGGGCGGGGTGGTCAATGACCAGGTGCAGGCGCTGATCGCGGGATCGGCCACGCCGGAGACTGTGGCCCAGGCCATCGAAGCCTCGTTCGCTGCGGAATCTGGCTCCTGACCGGAGTCATGGGCGGAGGTCGGGATGTGGTGCTCCCGACCTTCACCGCCCGGTCAGCGGACCGGAGGAGGGGGTGACCATTCATGCAGACGACGTTCGAGGTGAAGTCCGCGCCAGCGTCGGCCGGGCGGCGGACCCAGGGGGATCGGTTCCGGAATGGGCTGACGATTACCGCCTTCCTGTCGCCGGCGATCATCGTTTACGTGTTGTTCGTCCTCTACCCGATGGTTCGGGCCGTCTGGTTCAGCCTGTATGACTGGAACGGCCTCGGCCCGATGGAAGACTTCGTTGGCTGGCGGAACTTCGAGCGGATCCTTTCCGACAACGTCTTCCAGATGGCGGTGCGGCACAACCTGACGCTGGTCGTCCTGTCGCTGGTCGTCCAGTTGCCGATTGCCCTCGCTATCGCGTTGATGATCCGGGACGGCATTCCCGGTCGGGCGATGTTTCGGACGATTTTCTTCCTACCATACGTTCTTTCCGAAGTCGTCACCGGCGTAGTCTGGGTATTCATCTACCGGCCCCAGAATGGTCTCCTGAACTGGATTGCTGGTGGCATCATTCCCGGTTTTGAGCCGGTGGCCCTGCTGGCCGACACCGGGACCGTCCTCTATGCCGTGTTTGCAGTGATCACGTGGAAGTTCTTCGGATTCCACATGATCCTCTACATGGCTGGACTCCAGGCCATTCCCTCCGAACTCGAGGACGCCGCCAGGGTTGATGGCGCATCCGGGTGGCAGGTGCTGCGTGACGTCACCCTGCCGCTGCTTGGGCCAACGATTCGCGTCTCGATTTTCTTTTCGGTGCTTGGTTCGCTGCAGTTCTTCGACCTGATCTGGATCATGACGAAGGGTGGTCCGGTCGATGCCAGCAACACCATGGCGACCTACATGTACACGGCGGGATTCACCCGGTTCCAGCTGGGTTATGGGGCAGCCGTGTCGCTGGTGATCTTCCTGATCTGCTTTGGGTTTTCGATTCTCTACCAGCGATTCGTGATGCGGCGTGACCTGGAAGGGGCGTTGACCTGATGGCGACCATTTCCGACGATTCCCGAGGCCTGATCGAGGACCAGCCTGCGGGCAGTGCCAGATGGTCGCTGGGCAATGGCCTGCGCTACGTGCTGCTGCTGGTGACTACCGCACTGGTGCTGGTGCCACTGGTGATGGCTGTGGTTGGCGGGTTTCGGACCAACCAGGACCTGCAGGCGCGACCGATTGGGTGGCCCGATCCATTCATCCTGAGCAACTACTCGGACATCATCGTCAGTGGGCCGTTCTGGCGGAAGGTGTTCAACAGTGTGACGATCATGCTGTTGACGACCGTGATCGCCCTGGCGCTTTCGGGGTCGTCTGCATTCGTCTTCGCCCGGATGCGCTTCCGCGGACGCGAAGCGTTGTTCAACTTCTTCCTGGTGGGCCTGCTGTTTCCGCTGCCGGTGGCGATTCTCCCGCTCTACCTGCTGTTGCGGTCACTGGGGATGGTCGATTCGCTCTGGGGAGTGATCATGCCCCAGGTGGCGTTCAGCCTGCCATTCAACATCCTGCTGCTGCGATCGTTCTTCGTGGCGGTGCCGCAGGACCTGGAAGATGCTGCCTATGTCGATGGCGCAACGCCGCTGGAGTTCCTGCTGCGGATCCTGTTGCCGCTGGTGCGACCGGCGCTGGCCGCTGTTGCCGTGATCGAAATGGTGAAGTCGTGGAACAACTTCTTCCTGCCCCTGGTGGTGCTCAACAGCGAGCGGAACTACACCCTGCCATTGGGCGTTCAGCAGTTCCAGGGGCAGTACCTGACCGACTGGGCGCGCGTGCTGGCCTACGTCACATTGGCAATGGTGCCGGCGGTGGCGTTGTACCTGGTGGCCGAGCGGCACATCGTGACCGGCCTGACGGCGGGCTCGGTGAAGGGATAAGGTCTCCGGCCATACCGGGTGCCGCGATGCGGCGAACCGACGGATGACGTGCTCGGAACGAGACGGCAGGTCGATCACACGACCTGCCGTCTCGCTCGATTACATGCCGTGGGCGAAAAGACTGGAAATCGACTCGCCGTGGTGGATGCGATAGATGGCTTCGGCCATCAGGGGGGCGATGGAGAGCACGATCATGTTGGGAAGCCGCTTTTCCTCGGAGATGGGTACGGTGTTGGTGGTCACGATTTCGTGAAGGTCGCAGGACGCGAGACGTTCAATGGCCTTGCCGGTGAAGAGTCCATGGGTGCAGGCGAGTGAGACCCGCAGGACGTCGAGTTCCTTCAGCTTGGCCAGGAGTTCCAGGATCGAGCCGCCGGTGGCAATTTCGTCGTCGAGGATGATGACGTTCTTCCCGCGCACATCGCCAACGATGGCATCGATCACCACGCGGTCGTCGGCCAGACGTTGCTTCGAGCCAGCCGCAACCGGCAGACCCAGCGAGCGAGCGAACTGGGTGGCGTTCTTGGCGTTGCCGAGATCGGGCGAGACGACGACGGTGTTGGTGAGGTCCTGCTGCCGGAAGTGATCGGCGAGCACGCCGAGGGCGTTGAGGTGGTCGACCGGGACCGAAAAGAAGCCGTGAACCTGGGGGGCGTGCAGGGCCATGGTGAGCACCCGGTCGGCTCCGGCGGTGGTGAGCAGATCGGCGACGAGGCGGCCACCGATGGAAATACGCGGGGCGTCCTTCTTGTCGGAGCGAGCGTAGGCGTAATGGGGAATGACGGCCGTGATGCGGGCGGCGGAGGCACCACGAGCGGCGTCGAGCATGAGCATCAGTTCCATCACGTGCTCCTGCACCGGGGGGCAGAGCGGCTGGATGATGAAAACGTCCTGCTCGCGACAGTTGGCCTGGAGCTGCACCTGCAGGCAGTCGTTGCTGAAGCGAGTGATATTGGAGGCGTTGAGGGGAAGGTCCAGCTCTTCGCAGATTTCGGCGGCGAGGGCGGGATGGGCCGTGCCGCTGAAGATACCGATGCCTTGCATGATGAGATGGTGGCTCCTGGCGAGGAATGGGGTTGGCGGCCACGGAGGCGCGGCCTTGCAGGGTGATGCTACCCGCAATCGACCGGTTTCCACAATCAGTCCTGACCGGTCATGCGGTGCATGGATGCGGTTTCCCGATCCCGTGCTTCCGCCTGGTCGAGCCGGGCCGGGTGCAGGTGGCAGGCAACGTCGGTTGGCTCGGGAAAGATGAGCGGTGTGGGGTGGGTGGTGAGTAGTTCCCGGAGCGCGAAGGAGAGCGTCCAGGCCTGGTTGATTTCCGGGTAGTTGGTGCCCAGGACGACGGCAGGAACTTCTGCAGTGCCAGGCGGGAGAAGGGGCCAGGCGACGTCGCCGAGGCGGTCGACATACATGAACTCGTGGAGGGCGCCAGTGCCCGCCAGCATGCCGAGGTGGCGGCTGACAATGGCATTGGCCTGGTCGTGGCAGCCCTGGCGGCGGAGTCCGGCAGCGTAGACGCTGTTGGTGACACCCCAGCAGGTGAAGACGCCGTGATAGTCGGGATAGTCGAGCAGGTCGGCGTGACGGAGTGCTCGCGAGCGGATGCCGGCCGAGGTCATGAACTCCGGTCCGCTGGCCATGGCGACGATGCCCTGCAGATACCGGTCGCGGTCTGAGGTTTGAAGATCATCGAAGAGGCTGGTTTCGAGCAATTCGACCGGGATGGCGGTGAGGGCGGCGATGGGGCGCGGCAGGCCAGTGTGCGGGTCGCGGTCGAAGCCGGTCAGGAAGTACTGCTCCTCGGGGAGCCAGAAGCGGGCCAGGGTCTCGGCGCGGAGCCGGAGTGCGAGGTCGCGCCAGATCGTTGCCTCCTCCGGCAGTTCATCACCGAGCAGGTCGGCGGCGGCATTGAGGGCATCCCAGGCGAGGCCCTGAAGACCGATTGTTTCCACGCGGGCGTCACCGTTCGCCAGAGAACCGTCGGCGTGGAGGATGGATGTCGCGCCATCCTGCAGGATCTGCCAACGATGGCCGTGTTTCCGGTTCAGTCGCTCAAAGCCCATGAGGGGCGGATCGACCTGCGTCACCATGCTGGCTGTCCAGTGGGCGGCAGCGGCAAGGGCATCGCGCAGGGTGTGGATGGTGCCCTGGTGGTGCCGGAAGCGAATGTCGAGCAGATCCGTGCCGTGCAGTCGCGCGTGGCGGTGGATCAGGCGGATGAACTGAAGTGTGGCATCGACCGATCCGTAATAGACGAGCAGGTCATCGGTGCCGCCCCACCTGGGGCTGAGTTCGGCGAGGATCGCGGCGGGGCTGCCATTCACTTCACGCGGGCCCACGAATCGCGACCGAATCTCGTGGGGAATCTGGCCCGGGCCGGTGGCATCGGCAACCTCATTGCGGGCAGTGGACTGGAAGGTCGCCAGGGAGAGCAGGATGGTTTCCGAGAGTGCGGGAAACCACTCGACGAGGTCGAGGCCAACGCGGAGCGAATCACGGCCGAAGATGGCGCCCCGGTAGAGTTCGCCGCCGGAGGCCTGGAGACCAAGCGGGGTGACCAGGCCGATCAGCGAGCGATAGAGGTCAGTGGGGTCGAAGGGGAACCGGTCGGTCACCAGGTAACCCCCTGGTGTTGCTCGAAGCGGGGGACCGCCCCGGGGCCGGAGAGCACGTGCGCACCAATCGAGGCGTGGACCTCGGCCCCGGGTTCGAGGGCGAGCACATTGCCGGTGGAGCGGGCAACGGTGAGGTCGGCGGGATAGCCAGTGCAGGGTTCGAGAATGACGACATCCAGGTTGCGCCAGCCGCCTGCAGTGAGGAACACCCAGAGGGAGTTTTGCAGCGTGTGGTCGAAGGTGAGGCCGAACCCCAGTTCCGCCTGCGGATAGTCGATGGCCGCCCAGCCGGCAGTGAGTTCGGTGCCGTACCAGAACTGCACCGCGCCGCTGCCTTGGGACGGAAGCTGGCGCAGGTCGAGGGATGAGCCGTCCTCCC